>NZ_DAINST010000033.1:0-24675 GCF_036741115.1 Dietzia sp. | reverse complement strand
AGCTGGCCCGCGGCGAGCTCCAGACCATCGGTGCGACCACGCTCGACGAGTACCGCAAGCACATCGAGAAGGACGCCGCGCTCGAGCGTCGCTTCCAGCCGGTGCAGGTTCCCGAGCCGAGCGTCGAGCTGTCCGTCGAGATCCTCAAGGGCCTCCGCGACCGCTACGAGGCGCACCACCGAGTCACCATCACCGATGGCGCCATCGCCGCTGCCGCGCAGCTCGCGGACCGCTACATCAACGACCGCTTCCTGCCGGACAAGGCGATCGACCTCATCGACGAGGCGGGCGCCCGCATGCGCATCAAGCGGATGACAGCCCCGCCGGACCTCCGCGAGATCGACGAGAAGATCGCGGACGCGCGCCGCGAGAAGGAATCGGCGATCGACGCGCAGGACTTCGAGAAGGCCGCCGGCCTCCGCGACACCGAGCGCAAGCTCATCGCGGAGCGCAGCGACAAGGAGAAGCAGTGGCGTGCCGGCGACATGGACGTCGCCGCCGTCGTCGACGAGGAGCAGATCGCCGAGGTCCTCGGGAACTGGACCGGGATCCCCGTGTTCAAGCTCACCGAGGAGGAGTCGAGCAGGCTCCTGCGCATGGAGGACGAGCTGCACAAGCGGATCATCGGACAGGACGACGCCATCAAGGCCGTCTCCCGTGCCATCCGCCGCACGCGCGCGGGCCTCAAGGATCCGAAGCGCCCCTCGGGCTCGTTCATCTTCGCCGGCCCGTCCGGCGTCGGTAAGACCGAGCTGTCGAAGGCGCTGGCGAACTTCCTCTTCGGCGAGGACGATGCGCTGATCCAGATCGACATGGGCGAGTTCCACGACCGGTTCACCGCCTCGCGTCTCTTCGGTGCGCCCCCCGGCTACGTCGGCTACGAGGAGGGCGGCCAGCTCACCGAGAAGGTGCGCCGCAAGCCGTTCTCCGTGGTCCTGTTCGACGAGATCGAGAAGGCACACTCGGAGATCTACAACACGCTGCTGCAGGTGCTCGAGGACGGCCGTCTCACCGACGGCCAGGGCAGGCTCGTGGACTTCAAGAACACGGTGCTGATCTTCACCTCGAACCTCGGCACGGCGGACATCTCGAAGGCCGTCGGTCTGGGCTTCCAGACGTCGAACAACAACGACGACGCCTACGAGCGGATGAAGCAGAAGGTCAACGACGAGCTCAAGAAGCACTTCCGGCCGGAGTTCCTCAACCGCATCGACGACATCGTCGTGTTCCACCAGCTCACGCAGGACGAGATCGTCCAGATGGTCGACCTGATGATTGGCCGCGTCCAGAAGGCGCTCTACGCCAAGGACATGGACATCAGGGTCTCGGAGAAGGCGAAGCGGCTCCTCGCCCGCCGCGGCTTCGATCCCGTGCTCGGTGCGCGCCCGCTGCGCCGCACCATCCAGCGCGAGATCGAGGACCAGCTCTCCGAGAAGCTCCTCTTCGGTGAGGTCGGCGCCGGCGAGCTCGTCGAGGTCGACGTCGAGGGCTGGGACGAGGACACCGAGGGCGCGAAGACCGAGGACGCGAAGTTCACGTTCCACGGGATCCCGCGTCCGCAGTCCTCGATCGAGAAGCAGCACGAGTCGGAGGCGAAGAAGGCCGATTCCGCCAAGGACAGCCCCGCGGGCCCCGGCGACTCGCGCCTGCCCGCCGCCCCGGCCGGCGGCGCACCGGACGGCCCGAGCGCCGGCGGAGCGCAGCTCGCATAAGTAGAGACAGAGCCCCTCGCGAGGGGCCTGCCAGTGGGGACGCCCGCCGTCATGGATCCATGACGGCGGGCGTCCGGCATTTCGGTGCCGCTGCCGGAGCCCGACGGGTCTGGCACCTTGCGCGCCCCGCCGGACGTTAAGGTGGAGACCTGCCCGAACTGCACCCTGTTCGGCGCGCGCCCAGAGCACACGACGTGAGCGGTGGAAGAGAATGTCCTTGATTGCCGATGTAGTCCGGGGTTACCTGACCATGCGATGCGTGGACGATCTCGGGTTCCAGGAGCCAATGCCGGGGGTGTTCACGGTCAAGGTCCACGCCGGCGAGGGGGCGGTGGGGCGTAGGACCGTGACGACGACGGTGATGGAACTGCCGCAGCGGCTCTGGCTCGACTGCTTCTACGTCTCGGAAGTCGACGTCTCCGATATCGACTCATCGATCCCTGACGAGTTCCGCACCGATCTGTGGCTGCCGCAGGACGAGGATGCGGAGGGCCGTCGGTGGGCTGAGCTCTTCCGGACCAGGCCGTTCGACGTCACCGAGACGGAGGTGACCACCGCGGGGATCACCGGGCCGGTCCAGGCGGAGACCATTGCCGAGGCCTTCGTCGTCGCTCCGATCGCCGAGGCCTTCGACGGCGAGATCGCGCCGCGCTGGTCGACCTCCGGGCTCGCGACCGTGGCCGTCACGCCCTCGGATGGGTACACGCTGTCGCCGCGGACGTGGCGCACGGCGACTGTGGTCCTCGCGGCCTCGGGCTACCTCGATCTCGCGCTCGAGACCATCGACCGCGTAGCCGAGTCGCCGCGCAGGCCCGAGGACGATGCGGCCTCGGTTCGCCGCTTCCGCGAATGGATCGAGGGCGCCGACCTCGCCGCGATCGCCGGGTGGGACCTGCCCTCCGACGGCGAAGGGGAGGCGCCACGTCTGCCCGTGCCCGGCGAGGTCCGGCCGGCCCGCGCGCTGTGGCGCTTCCTCGGCGATGGCTCGGTGGCGCCTACCCTCACCTCGGGGCCGGTGCTGCCGCTCACCGAATCGTTCCTCGGCCGCGACAGGCTCGAGGAATGGCTCAAGGGCATGGGCGCGCTCGAGGCCGAGTTCTCGGTGTACGACATCCGCGGCGCAGTCGGGGACGTCGCCGACCCGCGCAACGCGCGCCTCGTCGAGCGGCACCTCGTGGACACCTTCGGTTCCTGGGCGCGCGCGACGCGACCGGAGCATCGCGATCTCCTCGACCGGTATCAGCGCCACCTCGGCGAAATGGTTCTGCGGATCGCGGAGGGCGAGTGGATCGAGCGCAAGACCGTCGAGGGCGTCCTCGATCCGGTGGTCAAGCTCGCCGACGGCACGATCGTCGACCCCACCGCGGTGGCGACGCAGGCGCTCACCACGAAGTCCGGGGGTACCTACGAGCAGCTTCTCGGGTCGCTCGGGTACGCGGTGTGACCGATTTCCTCATCCTCCTTTCTGACCGTCCGGTCCTTGCGGGCGTGCTGCTCGTGGTCGCGGCCTTCGCCGGGTGGATCGACGCCGTGGTCGGCGGTGGCGGCCTCGTCCTGATCCCGGTGCTCCTCGTCGCGTTCCCCGCCGCCGCGCCGGCGACCGCGCTCGGCACCAACAAGGCCGTCGCCGTCTGGGGGACGCTCAGCGCCTCCGTCTCCTACCTGCGCAGGACCCGCGGAATCCCGGTGCGCTTCCTCGCGATGGCGGTGCCCATCGCGGCGGTGTGCGCGGGGCTCGGAGCGCTGGCCGCCTCTGCGGTGTCGAAGGACTGGATGCGGCCGATGGTGCTGGTCCTGCTGCTCGCAGTGGGGATCTGGGTGGCGCTGCGCCCCGGCTTCGGCTCGGGGCACGCGAGCACGCTTCGCCGATCTGGGGTCATCGCGGGACTTGTCGCCGCCGCGGCGATCGCCTTCTACGACGGCATTTTCGGACCGGGCACCGGCACGTTTCTCATCATGGCGTTCACGGCACTGGTCACCGGGGACTTCCTCCGCTCGGCGGCAATGGCGAAGGTGGTCAACCTCGCGACGAACATCGGCTCCATCGCGGTGTTCGCCGCCGGCGGGCACGTCGTGTGGCTGCTCGCTATCGCCCTCGCCGTGGCCAACGTGATCGGCGCGCAGATTGGCGCCCGCATGGCCATCTCGCGCGGCAGCGGCTTCGTGCGGATCGTGCTCCTCGTGGCGGTCGTCGCGATGGTCGGGAAGCTCGGCTACGACATGGTGGCGGGCTGAGCCGGGCGGGTTGGCGTCGTTTTCACGTCCGGCCGCGCTCGGTCCCACTCGGCTCGCCGGTCCCGTCAGACCCGGCTCGCCGGCGCGGCGTGCGCGAAGTGTCCTCCGGGGCCACGCCGCGGATCAGTGCGGCAGCGCGAAGCTCCCCTCGGACTCGACGAGCAGACCCTCGGCGAGCAGCGAGCGCAGCGCCCGATAGCGCTGCTCCGCGTCCGGCCACACCGCGTCGAGCCGGGCGCGGGGGACCCAGAGCTGCTCGTCCTCGGCGAGCCCGGAATCAGCGTGACCGTCGCGGAGCACGTCGAGCAGTAGCCCGCGGACCTGCCGGTCGGTGCCGGCGAACTTCTGCGGCGCGCGGCGTTTGCCCTCGAAGGCCGGGTAGCCCTGCGCCCGCCAGGCGCAGCGACCGGCGATCGGGCACTCGTCGCAGCGTGGCCCACGCGCCCGGCACACGAGCGCGCCGAGCTCCATTACCGCCGCGCAGAAGCGCACGGCTCGCCGCGCCTCTCCCGGCAGCAACTCCTCCATCTCCCGAAGCTCTCTCTTTGACGCCGGAGGTGCCTCGGCAACCCCGTGGTCCGCGCGCGCGATGACCCGGCGGATATTCGTGTCGACCACGGGTACGGGAGACCCGTAGTGGAATGCCGCGACGGCGCGGGCCGTGTAGTCCCCGACGCCGGGAAGCGCGAGGAGCTCGTCCACCTCGCCGGGCACGACCCCGCCGTGGCGCTCGGTGATCACCCGCGCGCAGTCGAGCAGACGAAGCGCGCGCCTCGGATAGCCGAGCTTCCCCCACGCGCGGAGCACCTCGGCGGGCGAGGCCTCGGCGAGCTCGGCTGGCCCTGGCCACCTGGCGATCCAGTCGTGCCACGCCGGGATCACGCGGTCGACCGGGGTCTGCTGGCTCATCACCTCGCAGAGCAGGATCGACCAGGCCGACGAACCCTCGGCGCGCCACGGGAGCGTGCGGCCGTGCTCGTCGAACCAGTCGATGACGGCTTCGGCGTCGATGGCCGTATCCGCGCGGGCGTGGGTGATGGTGGCCTCCGTTGTCATTCGAGCGGTTTCTGATCGTGCGGGGGACGTCTCTGCTCTGGTCGTCCGCCGGGTCATTCGTGGGGCGCCACCGGAGCGATTCCGAGGCGGTTCCAAGCCGGTCGCCGGAACGATCCCAGTATGGCGCGTGCCCGGATGGGGCGGAAACGATCGTGGCCGGATCGAGCGTCCGGGTGCGAGACTGACGGCATGAGCGAATCGCGACAGGGCACAGCGGCAGCGAAGGAAGCACAGAAGAATCGCGAGGCGAAGAAGCCCGCGAAGTCGGCGAAGGACACGTCCACGTCGAAGAGCGCCGGAACGACGAAGGCCGCGAAGTACGCGAAGGCGGAGACCAAGGGCGGGGCGACGCAGAAGAAGACGTCGGCGAAGAAGTCCGGAGCAAACAAGTCCTCGACGAGGAAGTCGTCGGCGAACACGGCCTCGGCGAGTAAGTCCTCGGCGAAGACGACTGCGGCGAAGAGCGAGAGCGCGGCGAAGTCGTCGCCGAAGAACAGCACTGCCTCGAAGACGAGCGCCGCAAAGAAGAGCGCCGCGAAAAAGGGCTCGGTCTCGAAGGCGAAGGCGGGTTCTGCGCAGAAGGGCTCCGCCTCGAAGGCGATGCAGAGCGCGGCGGCGAAGAACTCCGCCCCGGAGGCCGCCCCGGAGGCCGCGGCGAAGGCAAAAAAGAGCGCGGCGGCGAAGGAGAGCTCGCCCGAGAAGAAGTCGACGACCGCCGTCACTCCCCGGGCGGAGGAGAAGGCATTCGCGCCCGCGGCGCCGGTTCGCGAGGCGGGCGCGGTCGAGATCGTCGACGCGGCCTCGGAAGAAGGCGGCATCGCGATCGACAGGGCCGCGTTGATGAAATCGGTGGCCGCTCTCGGCCTGCCCGCGCCCGGCTCCGTAAAGCTCCCGGCCCACCGGCGGCGCTCCAAGGGCTTCGCCGAATACGCCGCCGCGGTGGCCAGGGGCGCGGTCGACTGCCCTCCGGAGCTGCTGAGCGGCCGGCAGCGGCGACTCCACGTCCGCGACACGGTGATCGAGGACCACGTGGTCCGCATGCACCTCGTGCCCGCGGCCGTCGAGTCCAAGTTCGCCGACCTCGCACGCGATCCCTTCAGCTTCTTCCGCGGGACCGCCCTGCTGTACTACCGGGACATCGCCGGTACCGATGCGTTCCTGCCCTTCGTTCCGACAGTCGGCGACATCCATCCGGAGAACTTCGGCGTGCTCCCGGGCGCGGACGGGCGCCCGCTGTTCGCCGTCAACGACATGGACGAGGCCTGGATCGCGCCGTTCACCTGGGATCTCGAGCGCGGGGCGGTGGGCTTCGCGCTCGCGGCCGTCGCGCAGGGGCTGTCGGAAAAGAAGGCCCTCAAGGGCGCGGAGAAGTTCGTCGATTCCTACTTCCGCGGGATTCGCGCGTGCATCGAGGATCCGGGGGAGAAGCAGCGGCGGATCAGTGGGCACGGGCCGGCCGTGATCGAGCCGTACATGAAAAAGGCGCACCGCACGCGCGCATCGTTCCTCCGCAAGCGCATCGACACCGAGACGCTCACGTTCCTCGAGACCGAGCGCGTGCACCGCGTGCCGCGCATGGCCGCGGTCGTCGAGGAGCCGCTGCGCGAGTACGCTTCCCGGGTCGCGAACCCGGCGATCGGCGGGCTGCCGGAGAACTTCTTCGACATCCTCGACGTGGCGATTCGTACGGGCTCGGGTACGGCGAGCCGCGGGCTCACGCGGTTCTGGGTGCTTGTCGCCGGCTGGGGCGACAGCCCGGAGGAGAAGGTGATCATCGAGCTCAAGCTGTCGCGGCACTCCGTGCTCGACGGTCTCGCGCCCGCGCGGGAGGACGATCCCGGCCGGGAGGCGGGCCGAAAGAAGGAAGGGAATTCGGGCGAGAACGCCGAGCCCACAGACCACCTCGACCCCGCCGAGCGCGTCTCGCGGGCCTTCCACGCCTTCATCATCGACGGCGACCCGTTCTACGGGCACACCTCGATCGAGGGGATGAGCTTCCTCGTGAGGGAACGCTCGCCGCAGAAGGTCAACGTCGACGTCGAGGACTTCGACTACTCCGGGCTCAAGAAGTACGCGAAGCTGTGTGGCCGGGTGCTCGCGCGGCAGCACGTCCGCGCGGACGCCGAGCTCAACGGTTCGACCTCGGATGTCGCCGAGCGGATCGACTCCGCGGGCTCGGCGCGAGTGTTCAAGCACGACGCCATGGAGTTCGTCGAGGAGAAGTTGCAGCAGGTCCTCTACGATTTCGATCTCTTCGCCTCGGACTACGCCAACGGCGCGTTCGACGTGAGAACGGTCCGGTCCTGACGGCGGACCGCGCATTCTTTTCATCGCCGGATCCGCCTATCCGCGCCAAGCGGTCGGAGGGCGAGGAGCATACTGGGGCACATGGCTAATCTGACCCCGAGTGAGGCGTGGCGCGAGCTGCGCGAAGGCAATAGACGATTCGTCTCGTCCGAGATGCACAACCCGCAGCAGAACGTGCAGCGGCGCGAGGAGACGGTGCAGGGGCAGAACCCCAAGGCGATCCTCTTCGGTTGCTCCGATTCCCGGGTCGCTGCGGAGATCATCTTCGACCAGGGCATCGGCGATCTCTTCGTGGTTCGCACGGCGGGGGAGATCATCGACTCCACCGTCCTCGGATCCATCGAGTTCGCCGTGAGCGTCCTCGGTACCCCGCTGATCGTCGTGCTCGGCCACGATTCGTGCGGCGCCGTCGGCGCGGCGCTCAACGCCCTCGACACCGGCGAGATCCCCGCGGGGTTCCTCCGCGACGTCGTGGAGAAGATCGCGCCGTCGATCCTCAACGGCCGTCGCGCCGGGATCACCGAACGCGACGAGCTCGGCGCCGAGCACGCCGTCGAGGTTGGTGAGCTCCTCCGCGAGCGAAGCGTCGTGATCAACGAGGCCCTCGAAGCCGGGAAACTGGCGATCGCGTCCGTGACCTACAAGCTCGTCGACGGCAAGGCGTACCTCCGCAGCGTCATCGGCGATGTCGAAGAGACCCCGTTCCCGCCCGGCGAGAGCGCCGTCGTCTCCTAGGGAATTCGACGCGCCGGGAGCCGAAATCGGCTCTCGCGCGGTGTGCCTCGGCCGTCAAGCGCGCAGGTCCGGCTACCGTCGAGGCCGTGTTCGAACCTCAAGGCCCACTTCCGCGCGAAATCTACATGCGCCGTCGTATGGCGGCGCTCGTCGCCGTGGCCGTGATCGTCGTGGTCGTCGTCGCCGTGGTGGTCGCGCTGGTCGCCGTCAGCCGCGACGGGGGAGACCCGCAGAACGCCGCAGCGGCAGAGGAGACGACCTCGTCCGGTGAGTCGACGGTGGAGAGCTCGACGACGGCCACTTCGACGAGCGCATCGGCCGGCGCCGACTCGTCGAGCGGACGCTGTGCCGACGACGAGCTCCGCGTCGCGGTCAAGCCCGCGGAGCCGAACGTCCAGGTGGGCAAGGACGTGGTCTTCTACGCCGAGATCACGAACACCTCGAAGAAGACGTGCGATCGCGACCTCTCCGGCGCCCCGCTCGCCTTCGAGGTCTACAACCTCGAGGACAACTCGCGCGTCTGGTCCTCTGTCGACTGCACCCAGTCGGACAAGGAGGACGTGATGACTCTCAAGCCGAACGCCACCGATCGCCGCCAGATCGCGTGGACCGGGCGCGCCTCCGCCCCCGGCGCGTGTGGCGAGAAGGACCGCGCCCCGGCCCCCGAGGGCGCGTACCAGGTGTATGCGCTGGTGGGGAACGCGTTCAGCCCTGCCGCGACTTTCAATCTGACGCCTGCTTCGTAACCCGGTGGCCCGCGCGTGTGGCGGCCCTCTGCACGGGGAAACGGTCCTTTGCGCACCCTCCCAACGGCGTGCAAAGCCACGTTTTCCTGTGCAGGAGCGGTGGGGGCGGGGTTTCCGGCGCGGTGGGCGAGTACCCACGAAGTTCCGCACGTACCCACGAAATTGTCTCGAGTACCCACGAGCTTGTGCATGTACCCACGAAGTTTGGAGTTCGTGGGTACGTGCATACCTTCGTGGGAACTTCTCGGGCAACGCAGGCCGGGTCTCGCGGGCCGCGGAGTCTGGGACGCGCCGCGGCCGGCGGGCGCCGGGGCGCGCACGAGAAAGCCCCGCCCCGCGAGCAATCGTCGTGGGCGGGGCTTTCCGGAATGGAATCGCGCCTGACGGCGGAGGTGCCTAGTGCTCCTCGGACGGGGCGTTGGTCTCGACGGAGCGGGTGTATTCGCCGGAGGCCTCGCGGGGGCCGTTCACGGAAACGCGGGTCGAGATCGGGTTCTCGCCGGAGAACTTGATCTCGCCCTCGACGGACTGGCCCACGTTGAGCTCGGCGGCATCGGGGAGTACGACCTTCGCGTATGTGATGCACGCGGTCTTGTCGTCGGCCTTGCCGGGGCTGAGGCTACCGTTGTTGAGATCCGGGTTGTCGGCCTGCTCGGTGTTGACCACGAGCGAGCAGTCGCGCGGGATGCGCGGATCCTGGCCCTCGATGGTCGCCTGCTTTCCGTCGATGGTGACGGACTCGAGCGCGGCACCCTCGGGCGCGCCGATGCCGGTGCCGCTGAACGAGGCGATGAAGTTCACCTGGCCCGGACCCTCCTGGCGCTGACCCTGCTCGTCCACGGGAACCGTGATGTAGAAGTCGTTGACCACGACGTTCTGCGACTTCCCGCTGCCGCCGTCGACGGCGGCCACCTTGGAGGCGGTCTGCGAGTGCTGGCCGGCGCCGCAAGCGGTGAGGGCGACGGCCGCCACGGCGATGCCGGCGACGGAAAGGGACCGACGGAAACCGGAGGTCGGTGAGGTCACGGAAAGCTCCTCGTATAGCGGCGGACGAACCATGGTGCCCGCGTCAGGCGGAAGGCAAAAGAATGAAAGCGGCATTCAGGCCTTTCTCATGGTAGATCACCGGCGCCGAGCTTTCCTCACGTGGTGGCCGAAAACCTCGCGGGCACCCGCCGGAATCACCCCCTCCGCCGTCATACATTGAGCCTTTTCCCCACGCTGGGAGGGTCCGGCATGCTCTCGGGCAATGCCCAGAAGCGCCCAAGTACCGACCCCGCACCGACCCCACATCGCCCACACGGCAACGCCTCGCCGACCCACCCCGGGGAGCCCCCTTTGGTCGGTGCGCCGCAGGTCCCGCGCGTACGGGCCTGACCTGCGTAGACGCGATTTTAGAAAATCGGGGCTGTGGTAGTATGGGTTGGTCGAAAGGGGAGTCATCAATGGAATTCAAGGTCGGCGACACCGTTGTTTACCCGCACCACGGCGCGGCCGTGATCCAGGCGATCGAGACCCGCACTGTCAAGGGAAACCCCAGGGAGTACCTGGTCCTCAAGGTCTCGCAGGGCGATCTCACGGTCAAGGTCCCGGCCGAGAATGCCGAGTACGTGGGCGTGCGCGATGTGGTCGATGAGGCCGGCCTCGACAAAGTCTTCGATGTACTCCGCGAGGAAGACGTCGAGGAGCCCACAAACTGGTCTCGCCGCTACAAAGCGAACGGTGAGAAGCTGGCCTCCGGCGATGTCAACAAGGTGGCCGAGGTCGTGCGCGATCTCTGGCGCCGCGACCTCGACCGCGGCCTCTCCGCCGGCGAGAAGCGGATGCTCTCCAAGGCGCGCCAGGTCCTGGTCGGCGAGCTCGCGCTCGCGGAGGGCGCGGATGAGGACGCCGCGCAGAAGCTCCTCGATGAGGTCATGGAAGCGGCCAACGCGGCGGCGAGCGCGTAGGCACCTCCCCGCACTCCAGATCCTCACCCCGCAGCCGGGCACGATTCGATTCGTGCCCGGCTGCGGTCGTATCGGTGGTGCGCCTGGGCAGGTCGGTAGGATCGGCGGCGTGACGCTACACCTCTACGACGCCGCCAGCCGCTCGCTCCGCGAGTTCGTCCCTATCCGCGAGGGCGAGGCCTCGGTGTACCTGTGTGGCGCGACCCCGCAGACCACCCCGCACATCGGGCACGTCCGCTCGGGCGTCGCGTTCGACATCCTCCGCCGCTGGCTGCTCGCCAAGGGGCTCGACGTCGCGTTCGTCCGCAACATCACCGACATCGACGACAAGATCCTCGCCAAGGCCGCCGAGAACGGTCGCCCCTGGTGGGAGTGGGTCGCGACGCACGAGCGCGAGTTCGACCGCGCCTACGAGGCCCTCGGTGTCCTCCCGCCGAGCGTCGAGCCGCGGGCCACCGGGCACATCACGCAGATGGTCGACTACATGCAGCGGCTCATCGACGCGGGCTTCGCCTACGCCGCCGAGGGCTCGGTCTACTTCGATATGGCGGCGTGGGCCGCCGCCCCGCAGGGGGATTATGGCGCGATCTCCGGGAACCGGCCGGAGGAGCTCCGCGACGCCGCCGATCCGCAGGGCGAGGGCGCGGTCCGCGGCAAGCGCGGGCAGGCGGATTTCGCTCTGTGGAAGGCCGCCAAACCCGGCGAGCCGAGCTGGCCCACCCCGTGGGGTCCCGGCCGCCCCGGCTGGCATCTCGAGTGCTCGGCGATGGCCACGTGGTACCTCGGCGCCGAATTCGACATCCACGGCGGCGGGCTCGACCTGCGCTTCCCGCATCACGAGAACGAGAACGCGCAGTCGCACGCGGCGGGCGACGCCTTCGCGCGCTACTGGCTACACAACGGCTGGGTCACCATGAGCGGCGAGAAGATGTCGAAATCGCTCGGCAACGTGCTCTCGGTCCCCGCGATCCTCGAGGCGGTACGGCCCGTCGAGCTGCGCTACTACCTCGGCAGCGCGCACTACCGCTCGATGCTCGAGTACTCCCCGGAGGCCCTGCAGGAGGCCGCGGCCGGGTACCGCCGCATCGAGTCGTTCGTGCAGCGGGTCCTCGATTCCATTTATGACGGCGTACCGCGCGATTTCCCCGTCGGCACCCCTACCACTTCCTTTGTAGAGGCGCTCGACGACGACCTCGGTGTCCCCGCGGCTCTCGCCGAGCTCCATACGGCGGTCCGCGCGGGGAACGCGGCCCTCGCCGCCGGAGACACTGCCGCGGCCGCAGAGTCCGGCGCGTCCGTTCGGGCGATGGCCGGTGTACTCGGCATCGATCCGCTCGATCCGCACTGGCTCCAGGACTCCGCCGGCGGCGCCGATGCCGCGATGTCGGCGCTGGGTTCGCTCGTGGGAAGCGAGTTGGAGCGGCGCCGGGAGGCAAGGAAGAATAAGGACTTCGCGACGGCCGACGCCATTCGCGATCGGCTCTCCGAGGCGGGCATCGAGGTCGAGGACACCGCGGACGGTCAGCGTTGGTCGCTCGCCGATCCGGCGCGGGACGGCGAGCGGGAGTAGCACGACCTCCCGAAACACACGATTTGCGGATACGAGCCGACAAAGGGGCGATCAACGTGGCAGGTAATTCGAGGCGCCGCGGCGCCGTGCGCAAGACGGGCACGAAGAAGGGGCAGGTCGTCGGTTCGGGCGGCCAGCGGCGCCGCGGGCTCGAGGGCCGCAAGGCGACGCCGAAGGCCACGGACCGCGAGTACCATCCCGCGCACCGTCGGGCGAAAGCCGCCGAGAAGCGCGCCGAGGGCGCACGCAACCGCCGGGCGCACGCGACGAAGGCCGCCGAGGGCCCGGAGCTCGTCGTCGGCCGTAACCCGGTCGTCGAATGCCTGCGTGCCGGCGTCCCGGCGACCGCGCTGTACGTTGCGGTCGGTGCCGAGAACGACGAGCGGCTCAGCGAGGCCGTGCAGATCGCTGCAGACAAGGGGATCTCGATCCTCGAGGTGCCGAGGCCCGACCTCGATCGGATGACCACCAACGGCATGCACCAGGGGATCGGCCTGCAGATCCCCCCGTTCAAGTACGCAGATCCTAGCGATCTCATCGAGCGGTCCCTGGCCTCCGGCGAGCCGACTCTCCTCGTCGCGCTCGACAACATCACCGATCCGCGCAACCTCGGCGCCGTGATTCGCTCGGTCGGCGCGTTCGGCGGCCACGGTGTGGTCATCCCCGAGCGTCGCTCGGCGTCCGTCACCGCGGTGGCGTGGCGCACCTCGGCCGGCGCCGCCGCCCGCGTCCCGGTCGCCAAGGCCACGAACCTCATCCGCACCCTCCTCGACTGGGCGAAGCGCGGCGTGCAGCTCGTCGGCCTGGACGGCGACGGCGACACCTCCCTCGACGACTACGACGGCACGGGACCGACCGTGATCGTCGTCGGCTCCGAGGGCAAGGGCCTGTCGCGCCTCGTCTCCGAGTCGGTGGACACGGTCCTGTCCATCCCGATCGCTCGCGAGGTCGAGAGCCTCAACGCCTCGGTCGCCGCGGGCGTGGTTCTCGCGGAGTTCGCGCGCCAGCGCCGCGTCGGGCTGTAAGGGGAACCAGAAGACGCCAGGAGGCACAACGGGGAACCAGGGGGGGCGCCGGAGAGCGCCACCGAGACGGTTTCGCGCCCGTCCCGCTTGCGCGGTCGAGGCTCGTAATCGGGCCGCTGCTCGGATTCGTATCCGGGCCCCGGTATCGGAGTTCCGGCACACTCGGGGGCGGGCCACCACAGACGGTGGCCCGCCCCCGATTCCTTTTCTGCGCCGTGCTGCTCCGTTCCATCTCGTGCCCGGTGCCCGAACACGAGGAGGACGACCGTGCCGCTTTCCCCGGGCTCGCTCACCCCGATTGCCGCAGTCGAGGAGCTCATCGCGCTCTCGGACCAGGCCGTGATCACCTCGAAGGCGAGCATCGACGCTCTCATCGCCGGCTCGGACGCGACGCCGCGCTGGGGTCGCTATCCCGAGCTCGTCGTCCACGTCGAGGGGACGCCCGAGCGCTTCCCGCGCGCGAGCTTCGGCGTGGTCCAGGGCCCGGGGGAGTACTCCTCGGAGATCGCCCAGCCCGCGCTCTACCGCCGTTATCTCGTCGAACAGCTCCAGCTCCTCGCCGACCGCTACCCGGTGCGCATCGAGGCGCGCGAGGGGATGACCGTGATCCCCCTGCAGTACATGTCCGTCATGGATGACGACGTACTCCGCACCCTCCCGGCCGGCGCCGTCGACACGCTCGGGCACGAATCGCCGATGGTCGATATCCTCCGGGTCACCGACGCCATCGCGGACGGCGACCTCGATGCGCCCGACCGGCCGCAGAACCCGCTGTTCCTGTTCTCGCCCCTGCGCACGGACCTCGCGCTGCAGCGGCTGCGGCACTACACGGCCACGGACCCGGCGGATTTCCAGGACTACGTTCTGTTCACGAACTACGCCCTTCACGTCGATTCGTTCGTCGAGTACGCGTGCGAGCTCGCGCGCGCCGGCGGCGTCGATATCACCACGGGCGCGGCGTACACGTGGATCATCGGGCCGGAGGGCGTGTCCTACCCGCTGTCCGAGCTCGACGACGAGAAGGCCGAGCGCCTCCGCACGGCGGGGGAGGGTGCGCAGATGCCGGCGTGGCACCTCGTCGCCGCGGACAGCGACACCCCGGGCGGGGCAATGGTCTCGGGCCACGGGATCTCGCTGGTCAACATCGGCGTGGGCCCTTCCAACGCGAAGACGATCACGGACGGCGTCGCGGTGCTGCGACCGCACTGCTGGATGATGGTGGGCCACTGCGCGGGGCTCGACGCCCGCATGGACGTCGGGGACCTCATCCTCCCGAATTCGTACCTCCGCAAGGACGGAGTCCTCGACCGCTACGTCTCGCTCGACACCCCGGTTCCGGCGCTCGCCGAGGTACAACAGGCGCTCGAGGTGGGCATCAATTCCTCGTACGTCGAGCTCATGGGGGTCACCCCGCAGATGCGCACGGGCACGGTGATGACCACACACGATCGCAACTGGGAGTACTGGCCCGCGGCCGAGATCCAGGGGCTCCTCGCGCGCACGGCGGTGATGAGCGTCGAGATGGAGTCGGGGACCATCGCGGCGAACGGCTACCGCTACCGCGTCCCCTACGGCGCCCTTCTCGCGGTCTCCGATAAGCCCTTGCACAACCAGCCCAAGCTGCCGACGATGGCGCGGCAGTTCTATCAGGCCTCGAAGTACCACCACTTCCTCGCGGCGGTGCACGCCTGCCAGCACCTGGCGTCCTCGCCACGCGCGGCGCACTCGCGGAAGCTCCGCCGCGTGATCGGCGAAGTGCCCTTCCGCTAGACGCCGGTCCAGCAATAAGTAGTGATTGATTTCGCCCGCATCGACGGCTCAGACGGGGCTGATGTCCGACCCCGATCCACGCGGGAGAAAAGGTGAACGGTGCTCAGGACCACCCGCTCCACCACCTTTGGCGCATTCGCAGCCGTATCCCTCATGGCGATCGGTGCCACCGTGGGCGCCGGCGCCGCACAGGCGGATCCCGAGGTCACGGCACCCGCGGACTCCACCGTCGACCAATACGCGGCGCCGATTGTGAACATCGGCAACCCATGGGGGATAGGTGAGATCCCGATGTACTACGGAAATGGCCCCGTGTGTGCCGGTGCCTACGACGGCAATCCTCCGGGCGAGGAGATCCACATCACCTTCAGGGATGCGCGCCAGAAGACCTTCGTGACCAGCCTCGACCTCGGCGAGTGGATCCCGCAGAGATTCACCACCCACGTGGACTGGCACAACGAGGACACCGGCGAGTCCGGTTCGGATACCTTCACCGGAAACAAGCTCGACGGCTTCGCCCGTCTCCGGCCGGGCGTCGGCAATGTCACCGGCACGATCACCGCGACCGCATCGCTCCTGCCCGGTGGCGGCTCGGTCGATGGCATCGGCAGCCACACCATCGAGATCCCCTTTGAGACCTACGTGCCCTCGTGCGAGCGCTAGGAACTACCCCTTGTTCTTTACGGCGGACGCCGTCCTACAAATGACGTAGATGGCAAACGAGATCGTCGTGACGAAGACGGAGATGGGCACCCCCGGCGCGAGCGAGAGCAACAGGCCGCCGACGGCGGCGATCTCCGCGAACACCACGGAGAGCGCGATCGCGGCGCCGGGGGAGCGCACCACCGCCGCGGCAGCGGCGGCCGGCGTGATGAGCAACGAGAGTACGAGCAGCGCGCCGACGATCTGCACGGCCTGAGCCGCAACGAGGCCGAGGAGCACGGCGAAGACCATGTTGAGTACGCGCACGTGGATGCCGCGGGTCGCGGCGACCTCGGCGTCCGCGGACGCGAAGACGAGCGGCCGGTAGATGAAGCCGAGGACCGCGACGACTATCACGGCGACGATCGCGAGCTGCGCGATCCCGGCGCCGGAGACGCCGACGATCTGCCCGGTGAGCAGGGAGAAGCTCGATCCGGCTCTACCTGGGTAGAGGTGGATGAACAGCACGGAGAGCCCGAGTCCGAAGGCCATGACCACGCCGATCGAGGAATCGCGGTCCGAGGCCCTCGCCCCGAACAGCGCGAACAACACCGCGGCGACCACGGAGCCGAGTAGCGCGCCGGCGCCGACATTGAGCCCGAAGAGGAGTGCCGCGGACGCCCCGGTGAGCGAGAGCTCCGAGGTCCCGTGCACGGAGAAGCCCATCGAGCGCATCACCACGAAGGGGCCGACGAGCCCGGCGACGAGACCGAGCAGGGCGACGGCGATGAGCGCGTTCTGCACGAAACCGAGCTGCAGGAGCTCGGTGGTGGTCCCGATGTCCGCGATCGAGGACGCGATTTTTCCCAGCTGTTCCATTAGTCCTCGCCTCCGGCGTCATCCGGGGTGGCGATCGATGCGCCGAGCCGGCCCGAATCGCCGACCACGACCACCTGCCCGCGTACGCGCAACACCTCGACGCGGGTGTTGAAGAGCTCCGAGAGGGTCTCGGAGGTGAAGATCTCGTCGGGGGTGCCGATGCGGTGGCGGCCGTCGACGAGGTAGATGACGCGGTCGACGAGCGGGAGCACCGGATTGATCTCGTGGGTGACGAAGACGACGCCCGTGCCGTGCTCGGTGCGCATGTGCTCGAGCACCTCGGCGACGGTGCGCTGTCCGTGCAGGTCGAGGCTGAGGAGAGGCTCGTCGCAGAGGAGCACGTGGGGATCGGTGGCGAGGGCCTGGGCGATGCGCATGCGTTGCTGCTCGCCGCCGGACATCTTGCCGATCTGCTTGTCCGCGAGATGCTCGACGCGCATGAGCGCGATGGAGTCGGCGACAATCGAATCGGTGATCGCTCGGGTCTTCGAGGGCAGCCAGCGCGGCATCCCGGGGCCGAAGCGGTGGCCGTCGGCGCCGAGGCGAACGAGATCGCGGCCGCGCAGGGTGAGCCCTGGGTCGAAGGCGCGCTGCTGCGGCACGAAGCCCACGTGCCCGCCGCGCCCGCTGAGCCGGCCGGGCGAGGCGCCGTCGACCGTGATGCTGCCTTCTTCGGGGTGGAGCTGGCCGAGGAGGAGGTTGAGGAAGGTCGACTTCCCCGCGCCGTTGGGACCGAGCACCGCCACGAACTCGCCGGGGTGCAGATCGAAATCGACGTTCTCGAAGAGCGTCCGCTCGCCCCGGCGGAACGTGACCCCGCGCATGGAGACCAGCGGATCGGCGTGCTGGGCGCTCGAGCGTCCGAAGTGGCTCGGTGCCTCGGCGCACGCCTGCGAAGCGGGGGAGTCGGGAGACGCGGACGCGGGCGAAGCCTGCAACTCGGCCGACCTACCGTGCTCCGAGGGGGATGCGGGGGAATTCACGTAGCTACTGTGCACAATTGCGCTCCTGTTCTGCCACATGGGGGTTCGATCTGCGGCGGGCCGCGAGCGGCAGACGGCCGTCGGCCCAATCGGCGGGTTGCCGCGAAATAGTGGCGGAGCCGCGAAACTCTGGCGGAGTCGCCGAAAAGTAGTGAGGTATGCTCTGGATCACATTTTCTCGCAAGGAGGGCGGTGGCAGATGTCCGTGCCCACGACGTCCGTGTCCAGAGCGGGCGCAGGCGACGCAGGTAGCGAAGGCGGCCTCGGCGGCGAGCGTGCCGCGGACGAGCTCGGCGGCGCGAACACTCTCCATCCCTCCTGGCGGCGATCCGCCGCGCTCGGCCTGCGCCCGGACACTGCGGGCCCCGACTCCGAGGACCTCGAGCTCTCCCGCGCCCGTCGGCTCCGGGCCGCCGCGGAGCCCGTGATGTCCGTGGCCCGCGATTCGCTTCGCGACTCCCCGGTGGCCGTCGTGCTGGCGGACCAGCGCGCGCGGCTCGTCGACTCGGCCGCCGAGGGCTCCCGTGTGTGGCGGCTGCTGCGCCGCCGCGGGGTCGAGGAGGGGATTAATCTCAGCGAGGAGAAATGCGGGAACAACGGCATCGGGACCGTGCTCGAGACCCGCCGTGACGTGTTCCTCGATGGGGAGCAGCACTTCGCCGAGGTGTTCCACGATTTCTCCTGCTACGGCCTCCCGGTCGTCAACCCGCTCACGAACCGGGTGGTCGGCGCGCTCGACCTCTCGTTCCTGCGCGGCAGCGAGGAGCACTCGTTCGCGCTGCCCTTCCTCCGCCAGCTCGCGCTGTCGATCGGTGCGCGCTACGTGGAGACGGCGCCCAGCGCCGACCGGGATCTCTACCACGGCTTCCTCGAGGCCAAGCGCAACTCCTCGTCGATGACCTGCGCGTTCGGAGAGGAGACGGTGCTCGTCTCGCGTCGCGGCCTCGACCTGCTCTCCTCCGCCGATCTCGGCGCGCTCCGCGAGGCCGCGGAATCCGGATCCTGCCCCGAGCGGATGAGCCTCTCGATCGGTGAGGTCGACGTCCGCTCGAGCACGTACGGCCGCACGGGTCGGCTGCTGCAGCTCGACATCGCGGGAGCCCGCCGAGAGCGTCGCCCGCGCGAGGCGCCGGCGGCCCGCGGCACGACCCTCGCGGTCGTGGGTCCTGCGGGATCGGGCCGCACGAGCAAGGCGCTGGCCTGCGCGGGCCCAGGCGCGCAGCACGTGCGCATCGCCGAGGCCGACGACGCCGCGACCGCATGGTCCGAGCTTGTCGTCCCCGCTCTGCGCGGGCCGGGACCCGTGGTCCTCGACGACATCGACCTCCTCGCCGACACCGACCTGCGCCGCCTGCGCGCGCGTGTGGGGTCCGCCGCCGTGCGAGTGGTGTGCACCTCGTATGACGACGCGCGTCCCGCGGTCCACGCCGTCCTCGATTCCTGCGACCGGAGGGCGCGGATCCCGGCGCTGTCCACTCGCGGGGAGGAGGCGCCCGCCATCGTCCGGTCGTTGGTCTCGGAAATCTGCGCCGACCGGGGTGTTCCGGCGCCCGTCGTCACCGAGCAATTCGCGCGGGAGGCCTGCGCGCTCGAGCTGCCCAACAACCTCACCTCGCTCCGCGCCGTCCTCGCTACGTGCCTCGAGGGCGCGCCGCGCCTCCTCGAGCCAGGCTGCCTGCCCGCGGGCAGCCGAAACCCGCGCGTGCCTCGGCAGGGCGAGCTCGCGCGCGGCGAGTTCGACGCGATCGTCCGCGCCCTCGAGGACTGCGGGGGAGTGCGCAGCCGCGCGGCGAAGCGGCTGGGGATCAGCAGGACCACGCTGTACGCGCGGATCCGCGAGTTCGGCCTCGACTGAGCCGGCGCTCGGTCTGCCGCCGGGGCTGTACAGAATTCGAACACCTGGATTTCGGTTCCAGCGCCTACTCTCGGTTGTGATGCGCCTCACGGCGAGGCGACGATGCTCCACGGAAAGGATTCGGATATGAAGACCAAGGCGGCAGTGCTGTTCGACACGGGGCAGCCCTTCGAGGTGCTCGAGCTCGACCTCGACGGCCCCGGCCCCGGCGAGGTGCTCATCAAATACACGGCCGCGGGTCTGTGCCATTCCGACCTGCACCTCACCGACGGCGACTTCATCCCGCGCTTCCCGATGGTCGGCGGACACGAGGGCAGCGGGATCATCGAGGAGGTCGGCCCGGGAGTTACGAAGGTCAAGCCCGGGGATCACGTCGTCTGCTCCTTCATCCCGAGCTGCGGGCACTGCCGCTACTGCTCGACGGGCCGGCAGAGCCTGTGCGACCTCGGCGCCAACATCCTCGACGGCTCGTTGCCCGCCGGCGGCTACCGCTTCCACGCCGACGGCAAGGACTTTGGCGCGTTCTGCATGCTCGGCACGTTTTCCGAGCGCGCGACGATCTCCGAGCACTCCGTGGTCAAGGTCGACGACTGGCTTCCGCTCGACAAGGCCGTGCTCGTCGGCTGCGGCGTCCCCTCCGGCTGGGGCACCGCGACGAAGGCCGGGGACCTGCGTCCCGGCGATTCGACGATCATCTTCGGCATCGGCGGGCTCGGCATCAACGCCGTGCAGGGCGCGAAGGCCGCGGGAGCACGGCACATCGTGGTCGTCGACCCGGTGGAGATGAAGCGCGAGCAGGCGCTTCGATTCGGTGCGACCCACGCGTTCGCCGACGCCGCCGAGGCTCGGGAAAAGCTCGCCGAGCTCACGTGGGGCCAGATGGCCGATGCCGCGCTCATCCTCGTCGGCACGGTCGACGAGCAGGTCGTCCAGGATGCGTTCGCCTCGATCGGCAAGGGCGGTCGCGTCGTGGTCACCGGCCTCGCGAACCCGGAGAAGCTCACCGTCCACGTCTCGGGCTTCGAGCTCACCCTGTTCGAGAAGACCATCAAGGGCTCGCTCTTCGGCTCCTCGAACCCGCAGTACGACATCGTCCGCCTGCTGCGGATGTACAACGACGGGGACCTCGAGCTCGACGAGCTGGTGACCAACACGTACACGATCGAGACGGTCAACCAGGGCTACGAGGACCTCAAGGCGGGGAAGAACATCCGCGGCGTCCTCATCCACGACCAGTAGTGCCGGCGGCGGGGGCGCCGGCGGCCGAAGGCTCGACCTTCCCGCCGAGCGCCTTCGCGATCGCGACGGTGTTGTCGTCCATCCACGAGACGTAGTCCTTCCCCTCGGGTAGCGTCTCGGTGAGCTCGACCAGCGGCGTCCCCGCGGACCTGGCGGCGTCGGCGATCTGCTCGATCGCTGGCGTCTCCGTCTGCGGGTTGAGGATGAGGAACGCGATCTCGTCCTTCTTCCCCGCGACGTCCTGCATCGCCGCGAAGTCGGCGGCCGAGGGATCCGAGCCCTCCTCGATGGAAGACGTAAAGCCCGAGGGAGTGACGTCGTGGGCATCCACGTCGTCGAAGAGATGCCCACCGATGGGCTCGGTCTGGGCGAAGTGGACGTGGTCCGAGGATGCAGCATCGGTGATCCGCGCGGAGAGCGTGTCGACGCGGGCGCCGAAGTCCTCGGCGTTCTTCTCGTAGTACGCGGCATCGTTCGGCCGCATCTCGCCGAGCTGCGCCGCGATGTCGAGCGCCAGCCGCTTCACGCCCGGGTACGAGTACCAGACGTGCTCGTTGTCGGTGGTGCCCGCGGAGGCGTCGCTCCCGGAGTGGTCGTGGCCTTCGCCGTCATGCGCATCGGCATCCCCGCCGGGGGAATCGGCGGCATGGGGGTCTTCGGCATGAGAGTCGGCGCCGTGGTCGTGACCGTCGTGTTCGTCGCCGCCGTGGTCGTGGTTGTGCGCCTCGACCTTCGTGCCCGTGGCCTCGGTGTAGGCGTCGACGCCCTCGACCGCCGGGACCTCGGAGGCGTTCTCCCTGGCCTGGTCGACGAACGCGTCGTAGCCTGCGCCGTTGTAGACGATGAGGTCCGCGCCGACGATCTTCGCCGCATCGGCGGGGCTCGCCTCGTAGGAGTGCGGGTCGGCGGAAGAGTCGTCGATGACCGATTCGACGGTGCCCTTGTCTTCGGCGACGGCCTCGGCGATCGATCCGTAGACGCTCGTCGAGGCGACGATCTTCGGCCCTCCGTTGTTGCTGCCGCCGGCGTCGTCCGACGAGCATCCTGCGAGCGTCGCTGCCGCGATGATCCCCACCGCGCCCGCGGCCACCCAGCGTGGTTTCGTGGCCCTCGTCCTCGCGATCGTCGTGGTCTTAGCCGTCTTCGCAGTCTTCGCCGTTCCCGCCATCTCCGCACCGCCTCCTCGGGGCGCCCGCCCCGCTCGTCGCACACGACTCTCCGCCCGGTTCCCGGGCGACACACGAACACTTTAATGGAAACGATTCTCATTTACGCGATCGGGGTCGACTCTCGGCCCTAGGAGTCGACGGCGCGATGCGGGGGAGGTGCTGGCACACTGATAGGCATGGATTTCGTCTCGACCCGCGGCGGTATGGAGCCGGCACCTTTCAGCGACATTCTCCTCGAGGGTCTCGCGCCCGATGGCGGCCTCGTCGTCCCGGCCGAGGTGCCTTCGGTCTCGCGCGAGCAGATCGAGGGCTGGCGCGGGCTGGAGTACCCGGAGCTCGCCGCGAAGGTCATCGGCCTGCTGTGGACGGACATCGAGCAGTCCGAGCTCGAGGCGCTGTGCGAGCGCGCATACGGCCCTCAGTTCGCCGATAGAACGGTCGTCCCGCTGCGAGAGATCGACGAGCAGGTCACTCTCGTCGGGCTCTCCGAGGGGCCGACCCTCGCCTTCAAGGACATGGCGATGCAGTTCCTCGGCGAGGCCATCCCCTTCGTCCTCCAGAAGCGCGGGCAGACCCTCAACATCCTCGGCGCCACCTCCGGAGATACGGGCTCGGCCGCCGAGTACGCGTTCCGCTCGCAGCCCAATGTCGCGGTGTTCATGCTCTCCCCGCAGGGGCGGATGAGCGCCTTCCAGCGCGCGCAGATGTACTCGCTCGAGGACGCGAATATCCACAACCTCGCCGTCGAGGGCGTCTTCGACGACTGCCAGAACCTCGTCAAGGAGCTCAACGGGGACCTCGCCTTCAAGGCGGCGAACACCCTGGGCACGGTCAACTCGATCAACCTCGGCCGCGTCGCCGCGCAGGTGGCGTACTACTTCTGGGCGTGGCTGCGGGCGAGCGACGACCTCGATGCCGCGGGCCGCGCGTCCTTCGAGGCTACGTTCTCGGTGCCCTCGGGCAATTTCGGCAACATCTTCTCCGGCCACCTCGCCCGCGAGATGGGCCTGCCGATCCGCCGCCTGCTCCTCGCGACCAACGAGAACAACGTCCTCGAGGAGTTCTTCTCCACCGGCGTCTACCGTCCCCGGAACCGCGAGAACACGCTCGCCACCTCGAGCCCCTCGATGGACATCTCCAAGGCCTCGAATCTCGAGCGCTTCGTCCACCGTGTCCTCGGCTCGGACGGCGCGAAGCTGCGCGCTGCGTGGGAGAAGCTCGACGCGACGGGCTCGCTCGACCTCTCGGCGGAGGCGCCCCGCTTTGCCTCCGAGTTCGGCATCGTCGCGGGCAAGTCGACCCACGCCGATCGCCTCGAGGCGATCCGAAAGGTCCACGAGATCGCTTCCGGAGAGATCATCGACCCGCACACCGCCGACGGCGTCCACGTCGCGCGCGCCCTCGCCGAGCCGGGGGAGAAGGTGCTCGTCCTCGAGACCGCCAAGCCGCAGAAGTTCGCCGACACGGTGGTCGAGGCGCTGGGCTTCGAGGCGCCCATCGGCGAAGAACTCGCCGATCTCCTCTCTCGCCCGCAGCGCACCGTGGACATGCCCGACGACGGCGCCAAGCTCCGCGAGTACATCGAGGAGCACGCAGTCCGCTAGCGGCGGCGCGCGGCGATCCGCGACAGCGCCGCGACCACCTCGTCGATACCGTCGAGCCGGTAGTCGGCGGCGGTCTCGCCCTCGCCGACCTTGACGGAGACGTCGAGGTCGGCGCCGCCGGCGCCCGCGCCGAGTACGGCGAAGCCCTTCTCATCGGTCACGTCGTCGCCGAAGAACACCACGGCGTCGGCGCCGACGCGCTCACGCAACGCCGAGAGCGCGGCGCCCTTCGAGGCGTCGCGCACGGCGATTTCGAGGACCGCCTTTCCCGAGGTGACGTGCGCGCCGGGCAGGGAGCCCGGCCCGCGGAGCGCCGCGTCCAGCAGTGCTTCCCCGGTCGCCGCATCGGGAATGCGGCGCACGTGGAGAGCCGAGGACGTGGGCTTGCGTTCGACGAACGCGCCGTCGTGCGGCGCGGCGATCTCCTCGAGCGCCGCCGTCACCTCGGCGAGGAGAGCGGACTCTGCTTCGTCGGGGCCGGCCGGGGAGTCCTCCCACTCCGCCCCGTGCGCCCCCACGAGTTCGATGCCGGATTCGCTAGCCGCGAGCGGGATCCCCGAGCACTCCGAGAGCGTCGCGCGATCGCGGCCGGAGAGGAGCGCGACCGTCGTGCGCGGGAGCGAGGCCAGAGCCCGGAGGGCGTCGAGGGCGCCGGGGGCGAGCCTCGAGGAGGACGGATCGTCGACGAAGGGCGAGAGCGTGCCGTCGAAATCGGACGCCACGACGAGGCGATCGACCCGTGTCGCTTCGTCGAGTGCGTGGATGGTCCGAGAGGAAGTGCTGTCCGTCGTCATGCCACCCAAGGTACGGGCAGCGGGCGGGGGATTCGCTAGGAGATGGCCTCGCGGAGCTGGGCGCGGCTCGGATCGGAATCCGCGCCGAGGAGCAGCTCGATGGTGAGCTTGAGGCGGTCCTGAACGTCCGCCGCGGAGGCGCGGCGCGTGAGCCACGCGACGAGGTTCGACATCCACACGTCCGAGACCACGCGGGCGATGGACAGCTGTACATCGGTGGGCTCGCCCGAGGCCATCGCGCGGGCGATGATCCTGTCGATGTGCGTGCCCACGAGCGCGACCTCGGCCGACACCGAGGCGTCGGCGAACATGAACGCGCGGGTCATGGCCTCGGTGAGGTTGGGATCGCGCTGCATCGCCGTGGTGATCATCGAGACCACGACGATCATCCGCTCCTTCGGGGAT
>NZ_DAINST010000032.1:1322-31466 GCF_036741115.1 Dietzia sp. | reverse complement strand
GGCACCCAGGAATACATGGCGATGGAAAAACTCGGGCAGCTGCTCGAGGATTCCACGTGGGACCTGGTGATCGTCGATACTCCGCCGTCACGCAATGCGCTCGACTTCCTCGACGCACCGGCCCGCCTGGCCGGATTCATGGATTCGCGCCTCATGCGGCTCCTCGCGGCGCCCGGTCGCGGGATGAGCAAGATCGTCGCCGGCACGATGAGCGGGGCGCTCAAGATGATCTCCCAGGTCGTCGGGTCCTCGATGCTCCGCGATGCGAGCGAGTTCGTCCAGGCGCTCGACACGACGTTCGGCGGCTTCGCCACGCGCGCCTCGCGGACGCAGGCGATCCTGCGGCGCAAGGGCACGGAGTTCGTGGTGATCGCCACAGCGGAGGCCCCCGCTCTGCGTGAGGCCGGGTTCTTCGTCGACCGGTTGTCGGAAGAGAAGATGCCGCTCGCCGGCGTGGTGATCAACAGGACGCACCCGCGGCTCGTCGATCTCGACGCCGCGGAGTGCGAGGCGGGCGCGAAGCGCGTGGCGAAGAACCACCCCGAGGCCGCCGCGGCACTGCGGATCCACGCCGATCGCGCGCTCACTGCGAGCGCGGAGGTGCGGCTCATCTCCGGGTTCACCAAGCAGCGGCCGTCGATCCCCGTGCTCGGGGTCCCGTCGCTGCCCTTCGAGGTCTCGAACCTCCGGGCTCTGCGCTCGCTGGGCGATCAGCTCGTCGGGAGGGAATAGGACAAACGCCCCGCGCTGTGCGCGGGGCGTGGTGTGCGTGGCGTAGCGCGTGGGCGGTAATCGCGACCGGCGATTCGCCCTCCGCTACTCGCCCGAGGCGCGGGCCTGGGCGCGCGCGGTGGCGCGGTCGAGCTGCTCGGCGTAGAAGTCCGCCCAGGAGGTCACGTCCGGGTGCTGCTTGAGGAGCGCGCGGCGCTGGCGCTCGGTCATCCCGCCCCAGACGCCGAACTCGACTCGGTTGTCGAGGGCATCGGCGCGGCACTGGAGGAGCACCGGGCAGTGGCGGCAGATTGCGGCGGCCTGGCGCTGGGCAGCACCCTTGACGAAAAGCTCGTCCGGGTCGATCTCGCGGCAACGCGCCTGCGCCACCCACTTCTGACGGGCTTCGCCGACGATGGATTCGGCTCCTGCGAAAGGCGTTTCGACTACCGGTGACGAGGTCGCGGACCCGGCCGCTGCGTTACTGCGCGGCGTCGCCGTGCCGGTGGAGGCGGACTTCACAGGTGCCGTCATATCAATGCCCCTAACATCGTGTCGGAGCCCGCAGAGGGGTACGCGACGCTCCTGTACCGTTGCTCGACCCGCCCTTGGTGGCGTGGCCGGACACTTCCATCGTCTACGTCGTAGCCGGCATCGTGCCTGTTGGTATCAGGAAAATAACGGACATATCAACGAAGCTCCGGCGATCTGACGCCGGACCGCTTCGCGAGTGTCCCCCGAAACCCCGAGGCACCCACCCTCTACAAACGGTGACACTTCTATTGTTACCGCAATCACATCGCGAAAGTAAATATGCCCCTCGGGTTCCATTTAGGAAGCCGTCCAGGATGCGCCCGCGATGGGCGCGTACGGGCCCGTTCTCACAGCTTCGTTAGATAGGATCCGCCCGTGCCAAAGATTCCCGCCCTGCTCAAACTACTCTTGGCCTGCATCGCTGCCGGAGTCGTTTTCGCAGGTTCGTTGTTCCCCATCGTGGGCGCGGCCGGGCTCTCCTCGAACAAGATGGCGAGTTCCCTGGCCTCCACCTCCGCGGACCTCATCAAGGGCGACATGCCCCAGATCACCACGGTCACGGACTCCCACGACAAGCCGATCGCCTGGATCTACGACCAGCAGCGGATCACGGTCCCGTCGGATCAGATCTCGGAGAACGCGAAGCTCGCGATTATCTCGATGGAGGACCGCCGCTTCCTCGAGCACCAGGGTGTCGACTGGCAGGGCACGGCGCGCGCGTTCCTCACGAACTTCACCTCGGGCGGGGTGCAGCAGGGCGCGTCGTCGATCGACCAGCAGCTCATCAAGAACTACCAATTCCTCGTCTCGGCGAAGAACGAGTCGGAGCGGCGCGCGGCCATCGAAGTCACCCCCGCCCGCAAGCTCCGTGAGATCCGCATGGCCCTCGCCCTGGACAAGGAGCTGTCCAAGGACGAGATCCTCACGAAGTACCTCAACCTCGTCTCCTTCGGCAACGGCGCGTTCGGTATCCAGGCCGCCGCGAAGACCTACTTCGGCATCGACGCCAAGGACCTCACCGTCCCACAGGCCGCGATGCTCGCCGGCATGGTGCAGTCGACGTCGATGTACAACCCGTACACCAACCCGGAAGACACCACGAACCGTCGCAACATCATCATCGACGCGATGGTGAGCACCCAGTCGATCACCGCCGCCGATGCCGAGAAGTACAAGGCCGAGCCGCTCGGCGTGCTCGACCGCCCGCAGTCCGTGCCCAACGGCTGCATCACCGCGAACTCGCGCGGCTTCTTCTGCGATTACGTCCTGCAGTACCTGCAGGCCAACGGCATCAGCCGCGAGACCATGAGCCGCGGCGGCTATACGATCAAGACCACCCTCGACGAGGAGGTGCAGGATTCGGTCCAGAATTCGCTGAACAACTTCGGCGGACCGCACCAGCCCGGCGTCGCCGAGGTCATGAGCGTCGTCGAGCCCGGCCAGGACTCGCACAAGGTGCTCGCCGTCGCCTCGTCGCGCCCATACGGCCTGGACCAGTCCAATGACGAAACGGTGCAGCCCCAGCCCTTCTCCATGGTGGGTGACGGCGCAGGTTCCATTTTCAAGATCTTCACCGTCGCGGCGGCCATGGAAAAGGGGATGGGGACGAACACGTCGCTCTCGGTCCCGGCACGCCTCAATCTCGAGGGCTTCGGCGCCGGTGGCGCCTCCGGCTGCCCGCCCGGGATGTACTGCGTCGAGAACGCCGGCAGCTACCCGTCCTCGCTGTCGGTGACCGACGCCCTCGCCCAGTCGCCGAATACGGCATTCGTCAATCTGATCTCGCAGATCGGCGTCAAACCCGCCGTGGACATGGCCGTGCGCCTCGGCCTCCGCAGCTACGCGGAGAACGGCACCGCGCCCAACGGGCAGTCTCTGCAGGACTTTGCGATCGACAACAACCAGGGCTCGTTCACGCTCGGCCCGGACGCCGTCAACGCGCTCGAGCTGTCCAACGTCGGCGCCACGCTCGCCTCGAACGGCAGGTGGTGCCCGCCGAGCCCGATCGATTCGATCACCGACTCGAGCGGCCGAGAGGTCTCGCTCAACGAGCTCCCCTGCGAGCAGGCGGTCCCTGCGGGCCTCGCGAACACGCTCGCGGTGGCAATGGGCAAGGACGACCAGCCGCGTGGCACCTCGGCGGAGGCCGCCGCGGGGGCGGGCTGGGGCTACCCGATCGCCGGCAAGACCGGTACCACGGAGACGCACCGCTCCTCGGCGTTCCTCGGGGTCACCAACCGCTACGCCGCCGCGACCTACGCGTTCAACGACGGCTCGCAGACCGCCTCGCTCTGCACGACGCCGCTGCGCCAGTGCGGCTGGGGCGACCTCTACGGCGGCGACGAGCCTGCGCGGACCTGGTATAACGCCTTCTCACCGATCGCCAACGCTCGCGGCCCGCTCGAGCCGTTCCAACCCGATCCGGCGTACCAGGCCGGAACCACGGCCGCCACGGACGCCCCGGAAGTCGTCGGACTGAGCCAGTCCGCGGCGACCTCGAGGCTCGAGCAGGCCGGGTTCAAGGTCCAGACGCGCCCGTCCAGCGGAGGGGGCGTCCCGTACGGGCAGGTGCTCTCCGTCGAGGGCAACACCTCGGTCCCGGGCAGCACGCTGACCCTCGTCATCTCCGACGGCGAGTCGGGCAGCGGCAGCTCCTCCGGCCGTGGCAACGGCGGCGGAACGAGCGGCGGGAACACCGGTGGCGGCGGCGCAGGCGGCACCGTCGGACCGGACGGCGCAGAGGTCCGGGACGTGCCCGGATACGCCCCGCTCACCATCGCCCCCAACCCCTAGCGCCGCGCCGCGAGGCTTCCGGCGAGCCCCGGCGGGCGAGTATCGTGGCCGCATGGCACGGGAACGCAGAGGCAACGCTTCGACGATCACTCCGCCGCAGGCGCTCCTGCAGGCGGGAGTCGCGGCGGCCGCGACCGGACTGGTATACGGCACGCTCTACGAGCGGAACAACTACCATGTGCGCCGAGTGGAGCTCCCGCTGCTCCCGCCCGGCACCTCGCCGGTGTCGATTCTCCACGTCTCCGATCTGCACATGCTCCCCCACCAGCGGGCGAAGATCGCGTTCCTCACCCGCCTCGGGCGCCTCGACCCCGATTTCGTGATCAACACGGGAGACAATCTCTCGAGCGACAAGGCCGTGCCCACAGTGGCGCGCGCCCTGTCCCCGCTGCTCGCCAAGCCCGGGGCCTTCGTGTTCGGCTCGAACGACTACTTCGCGCCAATCCCCAAGAACCCGCTCTCCTACCTCGGCCTCGGCAAGAAGCGGCACAGCGAGATCCCTCTCCCGTGGCGCGATCTCCGCGCCGCGTTCACCGAGCACGGCTGGGAGGATGCGACGCACCGCAAGCTCTCGTTCAGTCTCAACGGCGCGCGCATCCTCGTCGCGGGGGTCGACGACCCGCACATGGGCGCCGACGACTACTCGTCCATCGCCGGGCCCGCAGGGCCGGGCTTCGACGTGCGCATCGGGCTCACCCACTCCCCCGAGCCGCGCGTGCTCGACGCCTTCGACGCCGATGGATACGACCTCGCCCTCGCCGGGCACACCCACGGCGGGCAGGTGTGCCTGCCCACGGGAGCGATCGTCACGAACTGCGGCATCGACCGTTCGCGGGTCAAGGGCGTCTCGGCTTGGGGACGGAACCTCACACTGCACGTCTCCGCGGGGATCGGGAACTCGCCGTACGTCCCCGTGCGCACGTTCTGCCGCCCCGAGGCCTCGCTCATCGTGCTCACGCCGCAGAAGTCCCGCGGCCACAGGGCCCCGGCCTCACCGCTCCCCTCCAGCGCGCGCGAGCCCCTCTCGGTGGGCTAGAGCACGGGCCGCCTACCAGCTATTTAGGGAGTTGCCGCCTCCGTGCGCTAAGGTATGTCCTGCTGCTTTCAGCAACCGGGGTGTGGCGCAGCTTGGTAGCGCGCTTCGTTCGGGACGAAGAGGTCGTGGGTTCGAATCCCGCCACCCCGACTCCGTTGGTTGAGACGGTAGAAGAGCCCCCGCTGGCGATCCCGGCGGGGGTTCCTCGTATTTCCGCCCCGCGCAGGTTCCCTGTCCTCCGCAGCCGCATTCCCACCCGAGTTCCCGTCGAAATCCCCTGTCCCACTTTGGTTACAGTTCGGCATCGATTCCGAGTTCAGGTATCGCTCAGCGGATTTGAGGGCTTAGCTGAGAGCCATGGACACTCAAACGACCTTCCTCGCAGCGAGTTCGTACGCCCCCAACCTCGGCTGGATCGCCTGGATCATCATCGGCGGCCTCGCCGGCTGGATCGGCTCGAAGATCATGAAGACCGACGAGCAGATGGGCATCTTCCTCAACATCGTCGTCGGCGTTATCGGTGGCTTCGTCGGCGGCTGGATTCTCACGGCCTTCGGGGTCGACGTCGCCGGCGGCGGCTGGATCTTCAGCTTCATCACCTGCCTCGTCGGCGCGCTAATCCTCCTGGGCATCATCAAGCTCATCTTCGGCCGCAGGAAGTCGGACAGGTAGTGCGCCGCTAAAGGATTCACTTCGACAGCCCGGTTCCGAACCTTCTCGGGACCGGGCTCTCGCATGCCGCCACCCAGGCGCCGCACTTCGGTAGCCTCGCAGTATGAGCGACTCCGGCAAGACCACAGACCCGGCACCCGAGAAGGACGCGAAGAAACCCGAGCACGAGGGTTCCGAGGACAAGACGGTCAGCTCGCACGAGACCCGCCTCCCCGAACCGAAGCCCGAGCTCCTGCTCAAGGCACTCGACGGCCGCTGGCCCGATACCCGGGAGTCGGTGCGCGAGTCCATCAAGCCCGAGATGCTTCCGGCACTCGACATCGACCGCACGGCGTACCGCGACAAGACCCTGCGCGACGTCAAAACCCTCGCCGCCGGCGGCTTCTCCCGCGGCGCGTTCGCCGAGGCCGATGGTGGCACGGGCGAGACCGGGCCCGCGCTCACGGCGTTCGAGATGCTCGGCTACGTCGACCTGTCGACCATGGTCAAGGCCGGCGTCCAGTGGGGGCTGTGGGGCGGCGCGGTCTCCAAGCTCGGTAGCGAGGAGACCCGCGCCGAGTTCATCCCCGGCACCATCGACGTCTCGATACCAGGCTGTTTCGCCATGACGGAGATCGGCGGCGGCTCCGACGTGCAGAGTCTCGCCACCGAGGCGACGTTCGACCCCGATACGCAGGAGTTCGACGTCCACTGCCCCACCCCGGCCGCACAGAAGGCGTACATCGGTGGCGCGGGCCGCGACGCGCGCTTTGCAGCCGTGTTCGCCCAGCTAGTCACCGGCGGCCCCGGCGAGGAGAAGAGCTCGCAGGGCGTCCACTGTTTCGTGGTGCCGATCCGCGACGAGAACGGCAACGACCTGCCGGGCGTCACCACCGGCGACCACGGCCCCAAGGGCGGTCTCCCGGGCGTCGACAACGGCACCATCGTGTTCGACCACGTCCGCATCCCGAAGACGAACCTCCTCAATCGCTACGGCAATGTGGAGGAAGACGGCACCTACACCTCGCCCATCGAGTCCGCGGGTCGCCGCTTCTTCACCACCCTCGGCGCGCTCATCCGCGGCCGCGTCTCCGTGGGTGCGGCCTCCGGCGCCGCAGCGCGAGTCGCCGTCGCGCTCGGCACTCGATACGGGCTCCGTCGCCGTCAGTTCGACAACCCGTCGACCGGCGAGCCGGCGCTGCTCCTCGACTACCGGGAGCACCAGCGCCGGATCATGCCGCACGTGGCGCGCGCCTACGCCTACGCGATCGCGCAGAACGCCATCCTCTCCGAGCTCCACGACTTCGAGTCGACGCCCGACATCTTCGACGAGATCCAGCGCCGTCAGCTCGAGACCCACGCGGCCGGCATCAAGGCGACCGTCTCCGGCTGGGCCAACGAGGCGGTCTCGGAGATGCGCCTCGCCTGCGGCGGCGCCGGGTACATGGCGGAGAACCGGCTCACCGGAATCCGCGCGGACCTCGACGTGTTCTCCACCTTCGAGGGCGACAACGTCGTGCTCACGCAGCTCGTCGCGAAGGAGCAGCTCACCGCCTACGGCCACGAGTTCTCCGATCTCGACCCGGTCGAGCTCGTCGGCAAGGTCATCAGCAGCGCCGGCGACATGGTCCAGGAGCGGGTCCGCGCCTCGACCCTGTGGCAGCGGCTCATCGACTCGGTCACCGACCGCGAGAACACCGACCTCCTCGAGCGCGGCCACCAGATCCGGCTGCTCACCGACCGCGAGGAGCACCTCCTCGAGACCGCGGCGCAGCGACTGCGCAAGGCGAACTCCGACGACAAGGTCTCGGCGTTCGACACCTTCAACCGCGCGCAGGACCACATCCTCGAGGTCGGCCGCGCGCACATGGATCTCTTCGTCTTCGACCGTTTCGTCGAGGTCATCGACGAGATCAAGGAGGAGGATCCCGACACCGCCGAGATCCTCGACGCGCTGTGCGACCTGTACTTCCTCGACATCGTCGACAAGAACAAGGCGTGGTTCCTCGAGCACAACCGGCTCACCACCGAGCGCACCAAGGCGGCCACGGCCTCCTATAACCGCCTGTGCCGCTCGCTCTCGCACTACGCCGGCACGCTCGTCGACGCGTTCGGGATCCCCGAGATCATCCTCGACGTCCCGATGCTCCGCGAGGCCGGAGTCGACCCGCTCGCCGGGGAGGCCGACACTGCCGGCTTCAAGCCGACGTTCTCCTAGCCGAGCCGGACGGCCCGACATCCGTACTCCGCGAACCCTGGAGGGAACTGCCGCCGAAAGCGCGGCCGGAGCTGCGCCGGGAACGGTCACCGGACCGGCGGCCGGTGCCGTCACCGAGGTGGAGCCTCCGGCCTCGGCCCGTCGATTGATAAAGTTCTGCCCATGACGCTTCTCCTCGCTCTGGGCGCGTCGGCGGTCTCCGTGCTCCTCGCGTGGCCGCTCACCCGCGCCCTCGGGCGAGCAGCCGGCTGGCCGCTCGCGGCGCTCTACGTCGTCGGCCTCGCCGCCCTCGCGCCCGAGGCCCGCGCGGTCTTCTCCGGCGAGCGGGGCGGCACCGCCTCGATCGACTGGGTGCCCTCGCGCGGCTGGACGCTCGAGCTCGTCGCCGAGCCGATCGGGATGCTCTTCGCGATCATCGCGCTGGGGATCGGCGCCATCGTGCTCGTCTATTCCACCGCCTACCTCGATCGTCGGCCCCCGGCGGAGGCAGGGACGGTGCCGGCGCACCACGAGCCGCCGCCCGGCACTCCTCTCGCCCCGGCCCCGGGATACGCCTTCTACCAGCTCATCACTGCGTTCACGCTCGGGATGCTGCTGCTCGTGCTCACGGACTCGATGGCGGTCCTCTACATCGGGTGGGAGCTCACCTCGCTCGCGAGCTTCGCGCTAATCCTCGGCGCCGGCCGGCCGGGCTTCACCGCAGCGCTGCGCACGCTCTCGGCAACGTTCGTCGGCGGGCTCGCCCTGCTCGCCGCGCTGGCACTCATGTGGTCGGTCACGGGCACCGGGCGCCTCTCCGCGGCGATCGCCAGCGATCGATGGGGCGAGCACCCCGAGCTGCTCGCCGTACTCGCGGTGCTCGTGGTCGTCGCCGTGTTCACGAAGTCCGCGCAGTGGCCGTTCCACTACTGGCTGCCGGGGGCGATGGCCGCGGCGACGCCGGTATCCGCGTATCTCCACGCCGCCGCCGTGGTCAAGGCCGGAATCTTCCTCGCGATGCGCTTCTCGCCGCTCTTCGCCGACGAGCCCACATGGCGCGTGCTGCTCGTCGCCGTCGGCCTCGGCACCGCGATCATGGCCGCGATCTTCACGATGCAGAAATTCGATCTCAAGCAGCTCATGGCATACTCGACGGTCTCGCAGCTCGGCTGGATCGTCGCGGCGATCGGCGTGGGCACGGACACTGCGCTCGCGGCCGCGGCGCTCCACACCTTCGCCCACGCGCTGTTCAAGTCCGGGCTGTTCATGCTCATCGGCGTCGTCGATCACTCCGCGCACACGCGCGACATCCGCGAGCTGCGCGCGATCCCCGGCCGCATCCGCGCCATGCCGGTCGCGTTCACCGCGACGCTCGTGGGCGCCGCGGGCATGGCCGGGATCCCGCCGCTCCTCGGCTTCGTGTCGAAGGAGTCGATGCTCTCCGCGCTGGGCACTCTGCCCGACGGGGTGCCGCGGACCCTCGCCCTGGTCGGCGCGGCCGTTGCCGCCGCGGGGACCGTGGCGTACTGCGCGCGCATCGTCCTCGGCGCGTTCGTGGACACCGACCGCTCGGCAACCGCCACACCCGCCACCGCGGCGGAGGCCCCGAGCCTGCACCGGGTGTCCCCGGTATTGCTGTGGTCCGCCGTCATCCCGGCTGTGGCCGGCCTGCCGCTGGCGTTCGTCCTCGGCCCGTTCGACGCCCCGCTCGACGCGATCTCCGCGGCTGCGGTCCCCGGCTCGCACCCACACAGCCACCTCGCGCTGTGGCACGGCCTCGGGCTCGAGCTGGGGATCACGCTCGCGGCCATCGCCGTCGGCGCGGCGATCGCATACTGGCGGCGGCCAATCGAGCGCGCGCTCGACCGCCGACTCCTCCCCTTCGACGGCGCCGGGGCCTCCGATGCCGTCGAGGGCGAGATCTCCGGGCTCGGCGCGGCGATCGGCGAGCTCTCGGAGTCCCGCGCGCCCGGTCGGCATGTCTCCGCGCTCCTCGCCACGATGTGCGCGTTCGGCCTGCTCGGCGTGTTCGCGCTCGCGGAGGGCAGCGGCTTCGGCGCGCTCCCGCCGCTGCGCACCGGACCGTTCCAGTGGTCCGATCTCGTCGTGTTCCTCGCCGTCGCCGCCGCGGTCGGAGGCATGGTGATTATGCGTTCGCGCATCGCCGTGGTCGTTCTGCTCTCTGCGGTCGGCATCGCGGTCACGGTGCAGATGTTCGCGCTCGGCGCTCCAGATGTCGGCCTCACGCAGCTCTTGGTCGAGGCGATCACCGTCATCGTGTTCATGCTCGTCATTCGCCGCCTCCCCGCCACCTTCAGCAGGCCCACCCCGGGACGGCACCGCACCGGCATCGTCCTCGGCGCGTGCGTCGGCCTGGCGGCGGTCGCGGGCACGCTCCTTCTCACCTCCCGCCGCGACCGCTCGGCGCTCGGCATGTGGTACCTCGACAACACCGAAGAGGTGAGCGGCGGGCACAACGTCGTCAACGTGATCCTCGTGGAATTCCGCGCGCTCGATACCCTCGGCGAGCTCGCCGTACTAGGCATGGCCGGCATCGCGATCCTCGCCGTCGTCGGCTCGGTCGGCATCCGCTTCCGCGACCCGGCACGCCCCGCCGGTGCCAGGCAGCGCGGCACGACACCCCCCGCCCATGACGGCGGAGACGTCCCTGCCTCCCGGGCCGACACAGCGCAGTCCTCTACCGATGTAGACGAGGACGCGACGCTGCCGACATCCCCGGTCGCGAGGCGAGAGGCGCTGTCGCCCGCCGCGCGCGCCGCGTTCTCCGAGGCCCGGCGAAACACCGCGCCCCTGCGCCTCGCCGCGCGTTTCGCCGTCCCCGCGCTCCTCCTCGTCTCGGCGCTCCTTTTCCTGCGCGGGCACAACGCCCCGGGCGGCGGGTTCATCGCTGCGCTCGTCGCCGCCGCAGCCGTCTCGCTGATCTACCTCGCAAAGCCCGCCGACGACACGCTCACGAAGGGCCGAACGCCGGCCGTCGTCACGGGAATCGGCTTCTGCCTGGCGGGGCTCACCGGAATCGCCGGGTACGCGTGGGGGACGTTCCTCGAGCCCGCGCACGTCGAGTTCGCCGGGGTGCACCTGACGAGCGCGATGGTCTTCGACGCCGGGGTGTTCCTCGCCGTGCTCGGGCTCCTGCTCGTGACGATCGCGTCGCTCGGCACCGAGCGGCTGCGCTCGGACTCCGACGACTACTCGGACACCCTTCACGGCAGCGACACCGGCTCGAACACGGACAACGACACCGACACCGACACCGACCGAGAGGAGGCCCTGCCGTGATCCTCGCCCTCACCATCGGTGTCCTGCTCGCCGGCGGCACGTACCTCCTCGTCCAGCGCGAGATGCTGCGCGTGGTCTTCGGGCTCGCGCTCATCAGTCACGGGGTCAATCTGCTTCTGCTCGCCACGGGCGTGGGCGCGTGGCGGGCCGAGCCCCTCCTCGGGCGCACGGACGCCGCCGACGCGGCCGACCCGCTCCCCCAGGCCTTCGTGCTCACGGCGATCGTCATCTCGCTCGCGGTCACGATCTTCATGTGCGCGCTCGCCGTCATCGGCCGCGACGACGACACCACCACCGTGCCCGCCACCGGCGACCGCGCCGAAGGCCACCGCGCCGCCGAAGACCGCACCGCAGCCGACCGCACCGATCGGGGGACCGAATCATGAGCGCAGTCGGCGCCCTCCTCCCGCTCTTCCTCGGCGTGCCCATCCTCGCGGCCGCCCTCGCCGTCCTCGTGCCGTGGGCGGCAGTGCGGAGGGGCCTCGTCTACGGCGTCCCGCTCGCGGGGCTCGTCGCGGGCCTCGCGCTCATCAGCTATCACGAGACCGAGCGCGTCGCGGCGGTCAACGTCGGCGATTTCGTCCCGGGCGTCTCGATCCCGTTCGCCTCGGATACGTTCTCCGCGCTGATGATCTCTGTGTGCTCGCTCGTCGCGCTACTCGCGGTGTGGCTCTCGGACGCCTCCGGCGACCTCGCCCCCTCCCGGTATTTCCCGGCTCTCGTGCTACTCCTCCTCGGTGGCGTCGGCGGGGCGCTGCTCACCGCCGACGCGTTCAACCTCTTCGTCATGGTCGAGGTCATGCTCATGCCCTCGTACGCGCTGCTCGCCCTCGCCGGGCGGGGAGGCCGGATCGCCGCGGGCCGCACGTTCGTCGTCGTCAACCTCCTCACCTCGACCCTCTTACTCGCGGGCGTCGGCCTTGTCTACGCCGTCGCGGGCACCACCAACCTCGCCGCGCTCGCCGGCGCCGCGCGGGAGGACTCGCGCCTCGCGCTCGCACTGGGGATCGTCGTGCTCGCGCTGTGCATCAAGTCCAGCGCCGTGCCCGTGCACGGCTGGCTGCCGTCGACATACGCGGAGACGAGCCCCGGGGTCATGGCGCTGTTCGCCGGGCTGCACACGAAGGTCGCGCTCTACGCGATCATCCGCATCTGGTCCACGGCATTCGACTTCGACCCCACGTGGGGCTGGCTCATGCTCACAGCGGCGCTGGCGACCACCCTCGTCGGATCGATCGGTTCGGCGGCGGGATCGAGGATCCGCGGGGTCCTCTCCTGGCAGATGATCGCGGGAGTCGGCGTCATCCTCGCCGCCCTTTCCGTGGGGGTCACGCGCGTGCCCGGAGAGAACGGCCCGCAGCTCGCCACGACCGTGGTCGGCGCCGCGCTCACCGCGGCGATCGCGTACATGATCCACCACATGATCACCATGGGCGGCCTGATCTCGGCCTTCGGCGCGCTCGAGAAGACCTACGGCTCCACGCGGCTCACCGGTCGCGGCTCGCTGTCCGGGATGTGGTGGCGGGAGCGCCCCGTGGCGATCCTCGTCGCCGTGGGCATCGCCTCGCTCGTCGGCTTCCCGCTCACCAGCGGGCTCGTCGCGAAATTCGAGGTCGTGCGCGCGGCGGCGCTCGCCGGCGGCGCGCCGGGCCTCGCCACGCTGTTCGTGGTGTGCGCAGGCTGGCTCATCGGCCTGCTCGCGATGCTGCGGCTGTGGCGCAACGTGATGTGGGATTCGGGCTCAGGCTCTGGTTCGGGCTCGGCCGGTCGCCCGCGCACCGCCCTTGCTTCGCGCCGTTCGCTCGTCCCCCTCGTCCTGACGGCGCCCGCCGCGATCCTCATGGCCTGCAGCGTCGCGATGTTCGTGTTCTACGAGCCGCTGGCGAAGGTCACCGACAGGGCCGCGATCTCGCTCATCGACACCCGGGGCTACATCGAGGAGGTCCTCGGTCCAGGCTCGCTCGATGGGCAGTACATGGTGCCCCCGCTCTCCGACGGCGAGTTCCGCCCGCTCGCCGGAGACGATGCTCGCGAGGCGATGTTCCGGGGAGGTAACCGATGATCCGGCGGATATTCGCGATCCCTGGGGTCGCCGTGTGGATGCTGTGGCAGATCCTCGTCGCCGCATGGGCGGTGGTTCGGGCAACGCTGTCTCCCCGGCCGCTCGGCCCGCCCGTGCTCCTCCGTTATCCGCTGCGCGGGACGAGCGATCTGCAGGCGACGACGCTGTCCTGGGCGATCACCGTGACCCCGGGGACGCTCGTCGTGGCCATGGGCGACGAGGAGCTCTACGTACACTGCGTGCTCGGCGGCGAGCACGAGGAACTGCGCGCCGAGTTCGCGGAGATGGAACGCCGGATCATGCGCGTGCTGCCGAACGATGAGAGGAAGGGGGCGAGCCGATGAGCGCGCTGTTGATGTGGCTGCTCGGGATCTCGCTCGGAATCATGGCGGCGGCGGTCGTCGCCACGGCCGTACGGATCGTCATCGGCCCCGACGACCAGACGCGGATCGTGCTCGCGGATCTCGTGTTCTTCGGCGCCCTCGGCCTGTTCACGCTCTTCGTGATCCGCCGCGGATCGGCCGTCGCGGTCGATGTCATGCTCATCGGCTCGCTGATCGGCATCCTGTCCACTGTCGCGCTCGCGCGCATGATCTCGGGGGGCAGGCGATGAGCGGCGCCGAGGGAATCGAGAGCATCGAGAGCTCTGTATGGACCGACCTCGCCATCGGGGTGCCGGCGCTCCTCGGCGCGCTGTGCTTCGCGGTGGCCGTGCTCGCGGCGTACCGCGTGCGCGATGCGCTCGGCCGGATCAACACGATGTCGGTGGCGACGAGCCTCGGCTTCGTCCTCTTCATCGTCGCGGCGTTCGCCCACGTGACGGTCCGCGAGGGTTTCACGTGGACCGTCCTCGCCGAGGCGCTCGTGGCCGTCTTCGCAACGTTCGTGGTGGTGACCATCGCGTCGATGTCCATCGCGCGGGCGGTGTTTCGCTCCGGCGCCCCGCTCGATCCGAACACGGATGTCTCGGACCTGCGGGGCGACGGGCAGGAGCAGCGCTGATCGGCATGGATCCGCGCTGATCCGGGCAACTTCTAGAAGTCGTCGATGATGAGTTTGCCCATCCCCATCATGTGCTCGTGGGCGCCGGGCCGCTGCATGAGCTCGCCCATGTTGTCGGGGACGACCTGCCAGCTGAGGCCGTACGAGTCCTTGCACCAGCCGCACTGCTCGGCCTCCGGCACCGTGGACAGCGCTGCGAACAGTCGATCGATCTCCTCCTGACCGTGCGCCGCCACCATGAGCGACATCCCCTCGGTGAACGAGAACGGCTGCTCGACCCCGGAGTCCATGGCGGTGAACCACTGCCCGGCGAGCCGGAACTCGGAGAACATGATTGCGCCCTTCGGGGCCGGGCCGGTTTGCTCGGGGTACTCGGCGACCGTTCCCCAGCCCGAATCCGGCAGGAGGGCGATGTAGGAGTCGACGGCCTCGCGGGCCTTGTTCTGCGCCGGTCCGCAGAACATCAGCGACGGGAGCACGAACGGGCGCTTCCCGCCCTCCGGGTTGGTGAGGATGAGTTGCCAGCTGACCCCGTACCTGTCCTGCACCCACGCGTACTTCGGGCTGAACGGGTACTCGCCGAGCTCCATCATCACGAAGCCGTCGGCCGAGAGCGCCGTGTGGACCTGCTCGAGGTAGTCGGCGGCATCGGAGTAGAGCACCGGGTCGAAGTTGAGCATGAAGTTGATCGACGGGTTAGGGGTGAACTCCGGGCCGGCGTTGATGATGGTGAGCGCAGTCCCTGCCAGCGAGACGTCGACGGTGACGGGCTTACCCGCCATGGCCTTCTGGAAGTCCGGCAGTCCTTCTTCGGGGTAGCGCCCCGTGATCTCGAACGAGCAGTCGCGGAAGGTCGCGGCGTAGAATTCGGCCTGCTCCTCCGCGGCGCCGTCGGACCAGATGTTGGGGGTGATCGTCTGTGTGGCGGTTTGAGTCTCGGACATTGGGCACTCTCCTCGAGTGGGGGTCGGATCACCGCCGACGCTAGCGAAGGGCGCGCGCCCCGGCATGTCCGAACGTGCGGCGTCTCCGCCGAGACGCCGACCATCCGCACTCGAGACGCCGCCGCGGCCCACGGCAATTGCTCGCAGTGGGCCGCGGTTCGTGCGCGAAAAGGGCGGAAGCGCCCTCTCGGATCTAAGCCTTGGCGTAGGAGAGGAGCGGCTCGAGGAAGGAGTACTGCGGGGCGATCGACTGCCAGGTGAACGTCCAGTTGCCCTCGGCATCGGCCTCGCACCCGGTATAGCCCCAGGTCTTGGCGTCGGTGTTCATCTGCTCGAAGTGGGTCGTGATGCAGTCGTGCTCGTTCATCGGAGCGCTGGTGTTGGTCGTGGTGATCTCGTCGATGATCGGCTTCGACTGCTGGGCGTCGAGGCTGCCGATCGACGGCGGGTTGACGATTCCGCCCTTCGGTCCGTCGCCGAGGATCTGGCCGACGGGGTTGGGCGCGGGCTTCGGCTGGGCCGTGTCCTGTGCATAGGCGGCGGGCGCGCCCAGGCCGAGGGCGAACAGGGTGGCGGCTGCGATGGAGAGGGCCTTCTTCGACATGATGAGCATCCTTCCGTAGCGCTCGTGTGGCTTCGGCTCTGTCCACTGGCTACATCGGGCCGCGTCGATGCCTGCGTTAGCAGTTAAGTTTCTGCCCATCCCGGCTACTGAGGCCTCGGCATGTCGGAGGTCGCCATTTTCCCTGCGTCAGGAGCCGGGCAGAACGGTCGATGGACGAGACGGAACCGGAAGAAATCGGCGGCCGCTTGGCGGATGTTCAGTCCGGCGTCATCCATGGTGGTTCCGCCTACCTTGCTCTCCCCCGCCCTGCCCTGCCCAGTCCTGTCCTGTCCTGCTCTGCCCTGCCCTGAGACGCAGCACCGCCCCGCACTCGCAATGGGTGCAGGGCGGTGCCTTGGGCGAATAGTTTCGGCCCGTTCGGCCTGCTCGAGCTATCCGATTAGTTCCAGCCGAGCTTGGCGTCGCCGCGGTCGGGGTTGGCCTCGACGCCGTCACGGACCTTCTGCCCGAGCGTCTCGTCGACGGCGCCCCAATAGGCGTAGACGCGATCGAGGAGCTCGGTCTCCGAGGGATCGATGGCCGAGACGTGGCCCACGATGTTCGAGACGAGGCGGTCGCGCGCCGCATCGTCCATGACCTCGCGGTAGAGCGTGGTCGCCTGGGCCTGGTCGGAATCCTCCGCGTGCTGCACGTACTCGCCGCGGTAGATGTTCGAGCCCTTCGTGTCCCATTCGCCGAAGTCGTAGGCCTCGGCCTCCGCGGCGGAGGGACCGCCGGTGGAGTTCGGGGCGTACTCGGCGATGGCCGGGTGGTTGAACTGGTAGGCCATCGCGCCGTCCTTCGCGTACGAATTGACCGGCGCAAGCGGCTGGTTGACAGGAAGCTGCTGGTAATTCGCGCCGATCCGGTAGCGGTGGATGTCGGCGTAGGCGAAGACGCGGCCGAGCAGCATCTTGTCGGGCGAGAAGCCGATCCCGGGCACGAGGTTCGACGGCTCGAACGCGGCCTGCTCGATCTGGGCGAAGAAGTTGAGCGGGTTCCGGTTGAGGGTCATCGTGCCGACCTTGTGCAGCGGGTAGTCCTTCTGCGACCAGACCTTGGTGAGGTCGAACGGGTTGAAGCGGTAACCGTCCGCCTCATCCGCCGGCATGATCTGCACGTAGAGGGTCCAGGACGGGAAGTCGCCCTTCTCGATCGACTGGAAGAGATCCTTACGGTGCAGGTCCGGATCGGTGCCCGCGAGGCGGTCGGCCTCGTCCTGCGTGAGGAAGTCGATGCCCTGGTTCGTCTTGAAGTGGAACTTGACCCAGTTGCGCTCGCCGGCGGCGTTGATGAACTGGTAGGTGTGCGAGCCGAAGCCGTCCATGTGGCGGTAGCTCTTGGGCAGGCCGCGATCGCCCATGAGCCACGTGACCTGGTGGGTCGACTCGGGCGAGAGGGTCCAGAAGTCCCACTGCATCGCGTTGTTGCGCAGACCAGAGCCGTTCTTCCGCTTCTGCGAGCGGATGAAGTCGGGGAACTTGATCGAGTCGCGGACGAAGAAGACCGGGGTGTTGTTGCCGACCAGGTCGTAATTTCCGTCCTCGGTGTAGAACTTGAGCGCGAAACCACGCGGGTCGCGCCACGTGTCCGGGGAGCCCTGCTCGCCGGCGACGGTGGAGAAGCGGGCCAGCATCGGGGTCTTCTTGCCCTTCTGCAGGAAGTCGGCCTTCGTCCACTTCGAGATGTCCTCGGTGACCTCGAGCTCGCCGAAGGCGCCGGAGCCCTTCGCGTGGACGAGGTGCTCCGGGACCCGCTCGCGGTTGAACTGCGCGAGCTTCTCGATGAGGTAGACGTCGTGGCTCGGGTGCGGACCCTGCTGCCCGACCTGGGCGGAATACGCATCGCTGGGGACGCGTGCCCCGCTGTTCATGGTGGTCGGTGCACCGTCCGGGATCTCTACGACTCCCCGGTCGGCAGGATTGTTGGCGGCGTTGCTCATTTCGGACCCTCCGTAACTGTGGTGGTGGTGAGGTGTCTACCCGGTACTGGGGCGGACGTACTGCTAAGGCACTTGTTCAGGAACCTTCGCGGCACAGTCCGGGCAGGTTCCCCAGTACACGACCTCGGCTTCATCGATGGCGAACCCGTGGCTTTCCGCGGCGGTGAGGCACGGGGCCTCCCCGATCGCGCACGCCACGTCCTCGACCCGCCCGCACGCACGGCACACCACATGGTGGTGGTTGTCGCCCGTTCGGGTTTCGTAGAGGACGGGATGTCCCGCGGGTTCGATCCGGCCGACGAGGCCGACGGCCACGAGAGTGCGCAACGCGTCGTAGACGGTTTGCGTGGATACGGTGCCGAGCTTGTGCCGGACCCCCCGCGCCACGTCGTCCGCAGCAATGTGCGCCTCTTCGCAGACGACGGAGAACACCGCGAGCCGGGGTGCGGTGATCCGCATCCCCGCCTCCTTTAGGCGCTCCGTAACCAAACTCTCCGTCGTCATGGGCTCCACCATACCCATAAACTGGAATAAGTCCAGTTTTTGAATAGATCCACAAACCTTCGCCAGCATGCTCCCCTGAGTCGCCCTCACGGAGCGCACGAGCGTGCGCCCGCACACGCGCACTCATGCCGGCCCGATTCGCAGCATCCGGCTCATCGCCGCCTGCCAGAACACCCCGGGATCGCCCTCTGCCGCGCCCGGCGCGACCGTTCCCGTGAGCTCCATCGGTTCGTCGACCGGAGCGTCGCCGACCTTTGTCCCCACGGTCTCCTCGCCGGTGTCCGCGTCGACCGCCGTGTAGTAGACGGGGCCGAGCTTCTGCGAGAGGCCCGTGGCGGCGAGGTCTCCCGCCGCTCGCTCGGCCTGCTCCGCGCCGGGCAGCGCCGCCGACCCGGGCGGCAGCTCCGGCGCGTCGCCGTAGGACAGGCCGTGGATCTGTCGGTCGCCCATCGTGGCCTTCGGCAGGGTCGCCGTGCGAGAGTTCTGCGTCCACGCCCGCTCGCAGCTCGACCCGTTCGTGACGACGGAGGTCATCCCTCCCCTATAGGACGCGGCGCCGGGTACCGAGGGGCCGTCGACGGCCATCGGCATGTACTCGTAGCCGTACGTGTTCGCGATGATCAGCGACCACTCGCCTCCGCCGGGAGAAGCCAGCGCGATCGGGGAGTTCTCGGACTGGGCGGGGCCGTCGATGAGCCGACCATCGCCCGCCGCGGTCTCGGGGTCGAGGGTGGTCGCAAAGGCCGGCACTTCGCAGCGGACCTCACCGGAGGCGCGGTCGAGGACGATGAGCGAGGAGCGATCGGCGGCGTCGAGGTAGGCGACGAAGTCGTCGCCGTGCGGGCCGAAATACGCCGGGGTCGAGCCCGAACCGTGGCTCAGCATGCCGGGGTGGCGCGCCGCTCCGCGTTCGTAACCGTGGCGCCAGTCGACGCGAAGTGCGCCGTCCGCGCCGGACTGCTCGACCTCGTAGAGGGCGTGGGTGGTCATCACCGAGGCGCCCCCTGGGCGCACCGTGATCCCATTGCTAACCTTCTCGCCGGCCGCGACTCCGGCGGACGCGGGGAGGTCGAGGATTTGCGAGGCTCCCGGCTCGCCGGGGCGAATCGTCCCCACCTTCGACTGTGTGGTCACGAACCAGATGCTGCCGTCCGTGCCCGGCGCGAGGCCGGTGACATGATCGCCGTTTTCGCCGCCGCCTACGCCACCGCCGCCGAGGAGCGGCCCGAGATCGGCGAGGATCTCGTCCGTCATGCGCCATCCGCCCGCCTCGTCGCGCTCGTGGCCGATCGCATGGAGCACGCCGCGCCCGTCGGCGAGGACCACCCTGTCCCGGTCGTCCATGTACCCGTAGACGCCGCCGAGGAGCGCGCCCTTGGCGAGCCGGACCCGCGCAAGCGGCTGCGCCGTGACCGGATCGAAGGCCACGACGGTGGGCGGGGTGAACTCGAGGGGATCGGTGCCGACGTACGCCGTGTACAGCGCCACCGGGATCCCGTCCGCGCCGACGAACACCGAGGAGCACGTGGCTCCGGGGATCGAGGCGGCCACGGAAACAGTGCCGCCGGGTTCCGCAGGCCCCTGCCCCGGGATTGTGTCGGTCGAATAGATGTCGCCGTGGACCGCTGCGGTGCCGAGCGGCCCGAGCCCTGGCGCAGCCGGTATCGCACCGGCCGGAGCGGCCACCTCGGCCAGGAGCGCTGATGCGATCGCGGCAGGTGCCACTACCCGGCGCCCACCGCCATTTCTCCGCTCCGTACCCGCGCCTGCAGCCATTCGCCTGCCCGCTTCGTCATTGATCTCGACACGTCCGGCCCGTCCTGCGGCCAACGTTAGACAGTCGCGCTGGGAAGCGTGGGCGATTCACGATCTACGGCCGAAACGGAATCCGAATCAGGTGCCGGCGTCGGTGTCAGAGACGTCGCGAGAAAGAACTACGGCCCCGGACTCCGCGTGAAGTCCGGGGCCGAGGCGCTTCGCGTCGAGGCACGAAGCCGCTAGACGAGCAACTCCGCGATCTGGATGGTGTTGAGCGCGGCACCCTTGCGCAGGTTGTCCCCGGAGACGACGAGGTTGAGCCCGTGGCGTCCCTCGACCGAGTAGTCCTGGCGGATGCGCCCCACGAGCGACGCGTCGATCCCGGCGGCCTTGAGCGGCGTGGGCACGTCGTCGAACTGCACGCCCGGGGCGTTCTCGAGGATCTCGCGCGCCTCGGCGGGCGTGATCTCCTTCTCGAAGGTGGCGTTGATGCTCATGGTGTGGCCAGTGAAGACCGGGACGCGCACGCAGGTGCCCGCGACGAGAAGCTCGGGGATGCCGAGGATCTTGCGCGACTCGTTGCGGAGCTTCTGCTCCTCGTCGGTCTCCAGCGAGCCGTCGTCGACGATTGCGCCGGCGAGCGGAAGGACGTTGAACGCGATGGGCTCGGTGTAGGGCTCCGTGCTCTCCACCGACAGCGCGGAGCCATCGGAGACGAGGTCCTCGAGGTTGTCGACGTTGGCGCGCGCCTGCGAGGCCAGTGCGTCGACGCCGGCGAGGCCCGAACCGGAGACAGCCTGGTAGGAGGAGACCACCATGCGCTTGAGCCCGGCCACGGAGTGCAGCGCCTGCATCACGGGCATCGCGGCCATCGTGGTGCAGTTGGGGTTGGCGATGATCCCCTTCGGCGTGTTCTTCGCCTCCTCCGGATTGACCTCGGAGACGACCAGCGGGACCTCGCCGTCCCGGCGCCACGCCGAGGAGTTGTCCACGACGATCGCGCCGGCCGCCGCGAAGCGCGGGGCCTGCTCGCGGCTCAGCGTGCCGCCGGCCGAGAAGAGGGCGATGTCGATGCCCTCGAGGTCGCCGGGGGTCGCGGCCGCGACGTCCTCGACCTCGATCTCCTCCCCGCGGAACTCGAGCTTCTTGCCCGCCGAGCGGGCCGAGGCGAAGAACCGCACGCGGTCCGCCGGGAACTCGCGCTGCTCGAGCAGGGTGCGCATCACGCGCCCCACCTGGCCGGTCGCACCGACTACGGCGAGTGTGGTCATATCCGTTCCAACTCCCTAGGTGCCGGGGCGCCGCCCCGGCTTCTCGCCGGCCCGCGGCCGGCTTCTCGTGTGTGTACGCGCATCCGTTTCCGTGCGCGCGGACCCGTCGCCCTCCCCCGGCCGTTTCGGCCGGACCGTATGACGCCGCAGGTCCTCGGCTACCGGCGAGTTTACCGACCGGTGCCTGCGTGGACGACCGCCTCTTCGTCGCCACCGAGCTCGAAGGCCGCGTGGAGGGCGCTCACGGCCTCGGGCAGCTCGGACTCGCGGCAGAGCACGGAGATCCGGATCTCCGAGGTCGAGATCAGCTCGATGTTGATCCCCGCCTCGCTCAGCGCCTCGCAGAACGTTGCCGTGACGCCCGGGTGGGACTTCATCCCCGCGCCCACCAGCGAGACCTTGCCCACCGAATCGTCGTAGAGGATCTTGTCGGCCTCGAGCTCTTCCTTCGCCGAGGTGAGCAGCTCGACGGCGCGCGGCGCGTCCGCGCGCGGGCACGTGAACGTGATGTCGGTGCGGCCCTCGGCCTTCGAGACGTTCTGCAGGACCATGTCGATGTTGATCTCGGCCTCGGCCACGATGCGGAAGATCCGGCCGGCGTAGCCGGGGCGGTCGGGGATGCCGACCACGGTGATCTTCGCCTCCGAGGCGTCGTGTGCGACTCCGGTCAGAACTGCATCTTCCACTGGGATGTCCTCCATCGATCCATCGACGAGCGTGCCGGGGTTGTTGGTGTACGAGGAACGCACGCGCAGGGGCACGTGGTAGCGGCGCGCGAACTCGACGCTGCGCAGATTGAGGATCTTCGATCCGACCGCGGCGAGCTCGAGCATCTCCTCGAACGAGATCTTTTCGAGCTTCTGCGCGTCCTTCGCGATGCGCGGATCCGCGGTGTAGACGCCGTCGACGTCCGAGTAGATCTCGCACACGTCGGCGTCGAGCGCCGCGGCGAGCGCGACCGCCGTGGTGTCGGAGCCGCCGCGACCGAGCGTGGTGACGTCCTTCGATTCCTTCGACACGCCCTGGAAGCCGGCGACGATGACGATCGAGTCGTCGTCGAGCGCCTCCTGGAGGCGGCCGGGGGTGATGTCGATGATGCGGCTGTCGCCGTGCCGGCTCGTGGTGATGATCCCGGCCTGCGAGCCGGTGAACGAGCGTGCCTCCATGCCAAACGACGAGATCGCCATCGCCAGCAGCGAGTTCGAGATGCGTTCGCCGGAAGTGAGCAGCATGTCGAGTTCGCGCTGCGGCGGCGAGGGGCACACCTGCTCCGCGAGGTCGAGCAGTTCATCGGTCGTGTCGCCCATCGCGGAGGCGACGACAACCACCTTGTTGCCCGCCTTCTTGGTCTCCACGATGCGTTCGGCGACGCGTCGGATTCGCTCGGCCGACTCGACGGACGAGCCTCCGTACTTCTGTACGACCAGTGCCATGAAAGTCCAGGTCCTCCTCGGATCGAACTATTGGTGCCCCCGATGGACCGGGGGCCGTGGGGCGGCCGTGCCGTTGTGGCTGCGGATGCTCCGGATGGTGTTCCGGACGTTCCGGCAGATCCGTTCCGCGCACGGGCGCACCCCTTGATGTTACCGAGTCGGACCGCGCCGGTACTCAGCCGCGCTCGAGGCGCCCCGGGGCCACACGGGCGAACCCCCTCCGGAACTGTGATAATCCGGAAGTGATGCCCCCAACCGTCCTCGCGATCGCACTCGCGCTGCTGTCCGCGCTCGCCACAGCCTTCGGCATGGTCCTCCGCCATGCCGCGGCCGAGGCACCGGACCACGGCGAATCGGGCGCGCACGCGGCGATCAAGTCGATCTTCGACTGGCGGTGGCTCGGCGGCACCATTTCCTCGCTCGTCGGATTCGCGCTCCAGGCGGCGGCCCTCAATTTCGGCTCCCTACTCATGGTCCAGCCGATCACCGTTCTCTCGCTCATGTTCACGCTCCCGCTGGCCTCGCGCTTTTCCGACCGCCCGGCGACGCGCACGGAGTGGGTGTGGGCCACGGTGCTCACCGCATGCGTCGGCGCGCTCGTCGTCTACGGCCGCCCGATCGAGGGCGCCGAGCACCCCGCATGGTGGGAGTGGGCGATCGCGGTGGCCGCGGGGCTCCTGGTCATGGGCGCGCTGGGCAAGATCGCCCGGCAGGAGCTCCGCCGCGACAGGGCGATGCTCCTCGGTGTGGCCGGCGGCATCGCCTTCGCCTACGTCGCCGTCTTCGCCAAGGGACTGGTCACGCGCATCAACTCGGGCGGCCTACTCGGCGTGGTCACCAGCGGCGAGGTGTACGGACTCGTCGCCGCGGCGGTCCTCGCGCTCACCGTGCAACAGGCGTCATTCGCCTCGGGAAACATCAACCAGGCCGCGCCCGCGAGCACCGTCACCACGCCCGTCGTTTCCATCGCCCTGGGCCTCTTCCTCCTCGGCGAGCGCTTCAGCGTCTCGGGCTGGGAGCTCGTCATCATCGCCGCGATCATCACCGCGATGGCCGCCGCCACCGTCTTCCTCTCGCGCGCCGCGGAAACCTGATCGCGGCGCGACCGCGCCCCGGCCGCCCCATATAGCCGCCCGGCCCGCTCCTCCATCCACTCCAAAGCGCATCCCCAGGTCCCGGGGCACCCGGTTCACAGGTTTCAAGTTGTCGCGTCAAGTATCGTTGGGCCCGCCCACAGGCCCGCGATCTACAGAGGGGAGCGCACCGAGATGCCTGGTCGTCAACGCCGATGCACCCCGACCGTGCGTCGACTCCGCCCCGGGGACACCGCGGTCGTCCTCGGCGCTCCCGGCCTCTTCGTCTCGCCCCCGCAGCCCGAATGGGTCGCCGATCTCCTCGCTGACCCGACGTGCCTGCTGTACTGGGCCTCGGACGACAACGGCGGCGCCCTCGGCTACCTCCTCGCCTCGTTGCTCCCCATGCCCGATTCTGCGGAGGTCTTCGTCTACTCGATGGGCATCGCGGGCGGCGGCGATTCCGGCTCGGGATCCGGCTCCGGTAATGCGTCCGAAGACAGCTCGATCGCCGAGGCCCTTCTCGACAAGGTCGCCGCGTACGCCGAGGATTCCGCCTGCTCGCGGGTGTGGGGCGTGCCATTCCCCGGCAATCATCTGTATGACGGCGAAGGCGGCGACACCACGGGCATCGACCTCCCTCTCGGCTGATTACCGATCCACGCACCGCGCCATCGCGGGGCCGACCCGTCCACGTCCTCCGGCGTCAAAGGAGTATGGTGTTCGGCATGCAGCGCGCGCTTCTTCTTCGATGCCGCGGCGGGGCAATCTCCTAGAGAGTCGGCACCCCGTCGTGGGGTCCGTTCGCGCCGGCTCTTCTCGTAGGACTCGGCCCAATTCGGCCCAGCACGAAAGGAAGAACGCATGTCCAGCTCGGACGCCTTCGTCTCCGCATCCTCCTCCATCACCCCGCCCTCGGCGCCGGCTCCCGTTGGGCAGCCCGCGTGGAACCGCCAGAAGAACTCGAGCATGCCGGCGTTCCGGTACATGCCGTTCCACGAAGAGGTCGAGGACACCTCTCTCCCTGACCGCACGTGGCCCGACACGATCGTCGAGAACGCCCCGCAGTGGTGCGCCGTGGACCTGCGCGACGGCAACCAGGCGCTCATCGATCCGATGAACCCGGCGCGCAAGCGCCGCATGTTCGAGCTCCTCGTGCGCATGGGCTACAAGGAGATCGAGGTCGGGTTCCCCTCGGCGTCGCAGACGGACTACGACTTCGTCCGCGAGATCATCGAGGACGGCGCGATTCCCGACGACGTGACCGTCCAGGTGCTCGTCCAGTGCCGCGAGGACCTGATCCGCCGCACGTTCGAGGCCTGCGAGGGCGCGAAGGACGTGATCGTCCACTTCTACAACTCCACCTCGATCCTGCAGCGCCGCGTGGTCTTCCGCGCCGAGAAGGACGCGATCAAGAAGATCGCCACCGACGCCGCGAGCCTGGTCAAGGAGGTGGCGAAGGACTACCCGGACGTCAACTGGCGCTGGGAGTACTCCCCCGAGTCGTTCACGGGCACCGAGCTCTCCTTCTCCAAGGAGGTGTGCGACGCGGTCTCCGAGATCATCGCGCCGACGCCCGAGAACCCGATGATCCTCAACCTCCCCTCCACCGTGGAGATGGCGACCCCGAATGTCTACGCCGACCAGATCGAGTGGATGCACCGCAACCTCGAGCGCCGCGATTCGGTGATCCTCTCGCTGCACCCGCACAACGATCGCGGCACGGGCGTCGCGGCGACCGAGCTCGCGCTCAAGGCCGGCGCCGACCGCGTCGAGGGCTGCCTCTTCGGCAACGGTGAGCGCACCGGCAACGTGTGCCTGGTGACCCTGGGGATGAACCTCCTGACCCAGGGCGTCGACCCGCAGATCAACTTCGCCGACATGGACGAGATCCGCCGCACGGTCGAGTACGCCAACCAGCTCCCCGTCCACGAGCGCCACCCGTACGGCGGCGACCTCGTGTTCACCGCGTTCTCCGGTTCGCACCAAGACGCCATCAACAAGGGCATGGCCGCGATCGAGAAGGCCGCCGAGGAGGCCGGCACCACCGTCGCCGAGTCGACGTGGGAGGTCCCGTACCTGCCGCTCGACCCCAAGGACGAGGGCCGCTCCTACGAGGCCGTGATCCGGGTCAACTCCCAGTCCGGCAAGGGCGGGGTCTCGTACATCCTGCGCACCGACTACGGCCTGCAGCTCCCCCGCCGCCTCCAGGTGGAGTTCTCGAAGGTCATCCAGGGGATCACCGACTCCGAGGGCGGAGAGGTCACGCCCAAGCAGATGTGGGACGTCTTCTCCACCGAATACCTCGACCGCATCTCCCCGATGGAGCGGATGTCACAGTCGCTGTGGGCGGCGTCGACGGACGACGGGGAAGACCAGATCGACGCCGTCATCCGGTGGAAGGGCCGCGAGCGGGAGATCAGCGGAACCGGCAACGGTCCGCTCGCCGCGTTCGTGGACGCGCTCAACCAGCTGGGGCTGTCCGAGATCCGGATCCTCGACTATGCAGAGCACGCGCTGAGCGCCGGCGACGACGCGCAGGCCGCGGCGTACGTCGAGTGCCAGATCGACGGGGAGGTCTTCTGGGGCGTGGGCCGCGCCGCGTCGATCACGACGGCCTCGCTGCGCGCAGTGGTGTCCGCCGTCAACCGGGCCTTCGAGTCCGAGGCCATCCGCCAGGACGAGGACGAGATCCCGAGCTCGGCGAGCGGCCGCACCTGGGCCCCGTAGAAGGGAGACGGGTTCTGACGCCGCCATCCGCATGTCCCGCGGGTGGCGGCATCGCCGTGTGTCGTTCGCTCTGCCAGTGGGCGCGTGTTCACCTGCACTCCGGGGCCCGCTGAGCGCTACACAAGGCGTGCTGAGCGCAAAACGTGAGCAACCCCACTCCGCCGCCCCCGATTCGGATGCGCAAATCTCACACTATTCTTCAGTCGCGCTTATCTCCGCTGGTCTGAGCGATCCCCCCACAAGGCCTTGGCGTCACATGAGCAACCGGTGTAACGGGACCGTCCTCGAGCCTCGATGTTGGTCACGAAATGATTACCGAAGCATTTCCCATCGGCCACTTTCTGCTAGTAGCCTTGGTGCCGTCAGGTGAACGCCAGCCCGGCTCCGCGCCGAGTTGCACGCCGAGTCGCACGCCGAGGGGCACGCGCCCGGGAGCCGGTCCAGGCACCGTGCCTCGCACCACAACGAGTCGCCGCATCACCCGGGACTGCACTAACACTGGAGATTATCTATGCGTTCGATCAACCGCCGTTCGTTCCTCGCGGGAACCGCGGGCGCCGCTTCCGCGATCGGCGTCGGCGCCGCTTTCGCCGGTAGCACCGGCGCCGGAGTCGCCGGGGCGCAGACGCTTCCCGCCGGTTCATCGGGGATCATCCCGATCGAGAACCCCGGCCTCGTCGGACTGCAGACCCCCGGCGGCGTCGTCGACCAGCTCGACAAGATCCGCTTCGCCCTCCCCAGCGGGCTGACCGACTGGATGGATGTCCCGGCCCCGCACGGCGCGCGCGACGACCAGAAGGGTGTCGGAGCCACCGGCGGCATCCCCACCCCCGACGGCGCCACGGGCTTCGAGGTCAAGAGCGGGCAGGGCAACCAGCCTGTCTACGCCGCGACCGGCGTCGGCCCCACCGGCTCCTCCGCTGTGGACGATTTCGTCCGCTCCAACGGGGAGATGAACCGCAACGAGCTCGTCAACTACGCCGGCCTCCCCACCACCGATCTCCTCGGCTTCCCCGTCGTCCCGCGCTGGGCGTGGGGCGCGGACGAGAGCATCACCAGCTGGGGCGCGGAGTTCCGCGAGGCCCAGGTCCTCACCGTCCACCACTCCGTGACCCCCGCGGGCTGGGACACCGCCGCCACGATGCGCGGTTTCCACCGCTACCACACGCTGAGCAACGGCTGGGGCGACATCGGTTACCAGCTCGTCATCGACCCCGCAGGCGTCGTGTACCAGGGCCGCGTCTCCGGGCTCGTCCCGGTCTTCTCCGCCCCGCCGATCCCCGGCATTCGTCCCCAGTCCGTCACCGGCGCGCACGTCGGCGGCAACAACTCGGGCAACATCGGCGTCTGCCTCATGGGCGACTTCGACAACGCGATGCCGTCCGGGGCGCAGTGGTCCTCGCTCGTCAACGTGCTCGCCCGCCTCTCGGCGGCGCTCATGATCGACCCGATCGGCGGCGTCCACTACAGAAACCCGGACGCCGGCACCGCATTCAACATGCGGTCCATCAACGGCCACCGCGACTGGATGTCGACCGGCTGCCCCGGCAACATGATGGCCGGCGCGATGGACGTGCTCCGCGGCCAGGTCGCCGGCGCCCGTGCAAGCCTCGGGATCTTCCCCGGCTCGTCGATGCCGACCATCCCGCAGATGCCGCAGTTCGAGCTCCCGGATCTCTCGCAGTTCATGCCGCAGCTCCCCGACCTCGGGCAGATCCCCACCGGGTCCTAGGGGTAGGGCCAGGGCCCGAGCCAGGGCCGCCCCCCGGCCACACGGCCAGTCGAAAAAACCGCCGGCCGCAGCGTTCTCGCTGCGGCCGGCGGTTTTTTTGGGCGCGTCCACCTTATAGCCAGCGGGCCACACAGTCGAAGAGCAGCGGGGCGAGCTGGGGGCTCTCCGCGCCCGCTCCGACGAGCTCGTGCGGGTCGATCCAGCGCGTCTCCTCGATCTCCGCCGCTGCCCTCGGCTCCCCGGGGCACGAGGCCCGATAGACCTCGGCGTGCAGGGCGAATCCGGGCTCGTTCGCGGCCGCGGTGTCCACGGCGCCGAGGTGCTCGACGAGCTCGGGTTCCAGGTTGAGGCCGAGCTCTTCGGCGACCTCCCGCACGGCGGTCTCCAGCGGGTCCTCGCCGGGCTCGGGCTTCCCTCCCGGGTGCATGAAGGCGGCCGTGCCCCGCTTGCGGACGGTGAGCCAGCGCCCCCGCTCGTCATAGAGGATCACAGCGGAGACGGTGATCTCCCTCGCATTAGACGTTTCTGCCATAGCGGCTCCTGTTCTCGGCTTGATGGCAGTGCTGCGGTCGATCGGTGGATCGAGCGTGCGGGCGACCGGGCGAGCGGCCCGGTTTAGCGCCTCGAGCGGCCGCTGGGCAGGACGAGCCCGAGTACCCAGTTGACCACGGAGATCACGATCCCCGCCCACAGCGCGGGCCAGAAGCCGTCGACCGAGAAGCCCAGAGAGAGGCGCTCGGAAATCGCCCCGGTGAGCAGCACCATGAGCGCGTTGACCACGAGCAGGAAGAGGCCGAGCGAGAGCACGACGAAGGGGATGGACAGGAATGTGACGACGGGCCGCACGAACATATTGACGACGGTGAACACGAGAGCGACGACGAGCAGCTCGACCCAGAAACCCGGGTCCGAGACGCGATCTCGCAGGTACGAATTGTTCGCCACGAGATCCGTGCCCGCTTCGGTGCCGATCCGCGTGATGGAGTTGGCACCAGCGGCGACGAAGTCGATGCCCGTGACGAACGTGGCCGCGAGCCAGAGGGCCACGGCGTTCGCCGCGATCCTGATGAAGAACAGCAGGAGCCGCATCCACACCCCCTCCGGGTTCCTCCCCCGCCGCGGCGGGGGTTTCTGCTTACGATGGCCCCGCCACGACTTCGATACGAATTCTCGATGCGGTTTCGACGCGGAACGGATGCCATGGACGACGATACCGTCGACGCACAGCACTGGCTCTACCTCGACATCGAGGGAGCGGACACCCCGGGCCTCGACGTGGAGGGCATCCTCCCCGGCGCCGACGAGACGGTGGCGCTGCGCGCCGAGGCCGAACGCGCGGCTGCCGCCGGCGACCTGCGCTCGATGTACCGGCTCGCCCTCGCCGACGACTCCCTGCTCCGGCTCTTCGATTCCGAGCGCTGGTGGGCACTGGCGGCCGAGCACGGCGATGCGACCGCGATGTTCAACCTCGGCGTCTACGCCTTCCACGCACACGATTTCGACGATGCCCGTGGCCACTGGATCACCGCCGCCCGGCACGGATCGGCGTCCGCCGCCCACAACCTGCGCGTCCTCGAGCGCGAGGTGGAGCAGGTCGACGGAAGGTTGCTGATACGCCGATTCCCGCCCGGCGAGGAGCCCATCTAGGGCTGTCCTGCCTCGATGGCCGCTCGCCTGCCGGGCGGGAATCTGTGCACTGGCAGCGGGCGCGGCCGGTGGCCGCCCTGGTTCGCCTCCGTTACTTCACGTACGAGTCCGCGATGTCGAGCGCGCGGTCGAGCACGTCGAGGCCCTCACGCACCTGCTCCTCGGTGATCACGAGGGGCGGCACGACGTGGAAGCGGTTGTAGTTCATGAACAGCAAGAC
>NZ_DAINST010000032.1:0-1312 GCF_036741115.1 Dietzia sp. | reverse complement strand
GGCCTTCGCCGCGCCCATCGTCTTGGCCATGGCCTCGCTCGATCCGCCGTACGGGGCGAGCGGCTCGCGGGTCTCGGGATCGGCGACGAGCTCGACGGCCCAGAAGCAGCCGAGGCCGCGGACCTCGCCGACCGACGGGTGCTTCTCGGCGATCTCGCGCAGACGCGGCCCTATGACCTCTTCGCCGAGCTTCTTCGCGTGCTCGACGATCCCCTCGTCGCGCATGAGGTTGATCGTCGCCACCGCCGAGGCGCAGGCGAGCGGGTGGCCGGCGTAGGTGAGCCCGCCCGTGTACGGGGTGTTCTCGAACGACGCGGCGATGCGGTCGTGGATGATCACTCCGCCGAGCGGCACGTAGCCCGAGTTCGAGCCCTTGGCGAAGGTGATGAGGTCCGGGGTCCAGTCGTCGGGGCCGTTGCGGAAGTTGTCGAGCGCGAGCCACGCGCCCGAGCGGCCGAAGCCGGACATGACCTCGTCGCAGATCATGACGATGCCGTACTTGTCGCAGATCTCGCGGACGCCGCGGAGGTAATCGGCGGGCGGCACCATGATGCCGACGGTGCCGGGGATCGACTCGATGATGAGCGCAGCGAAGTGGTCCGGGCCCTCGAGCGCGATGAGGTCGTCGAGGTGCTTGAGCGCGCGCTCGCACTCCTGCTCCTCGGTCTCGGCGTAGAACTGCGAGCGGTAGAGGAACGGCGCGTGGAAATGCACGGCACCGGTGTTGCCGTAGTCGTTGGCCCAGCGGCGGGTGTCGCCCGTGAGGTTCATCGAGGTCGTGGTGGCCCCGTGGTACGAGCGGAACGCCGACAGCGTCTTGACGCGGCCGGTGTGGCGGCGCGCCATGCGGATCGCGTGCTCCACGGCCTCGGTGCCGGCCATGGTGAAGAACACGCGGTTCATGCCCTCGGGCGCGACCTCGGCGATGAGCCGGGCGGCCTCTGCGCGGGCGGCGTTGGCGTGCGCCGGGTTGATGGTGCATATCTCGGCGGCCTGGTCCTGGATCGCCTTGACGACCACCGGGTGCTGGTGCCCGATGTTCGTGTTGACCAGCTGCGAAGTGAAGTCGAGGAGCTTGTTGTCGTCCCCGTCCCACATGTAGACGCCCTCGGCCTTGGTGACGACCATCGGGTCGTGCTTGCCCCAGGCGCTCCACGGGGCGAGGACGTGGGCGCGCTCCTTCTCGTAGACCTCGCGCGCTTCGGCATTCTGCGGTGCTGGCATGAGACTCTCCTTCGGGCAGGGAACAGTCGTGTCTCTTCCCGCCATCATCGCACCGGGGAGGGTTGTTCTTCGCGCGCCGATTCCGCAA
>NZ_DAINST010000031.1:24316-31965 GCF_036741115.1 Dietzia sp. | reverse complement strand
TCGCAGGCACTCACAGGGCTAAGTGAATTCCCGAACCTCGCCGAGAAGCCGCTTCCGGAAACGCAGCGCGCTCCGGGCCGCTATTCCTACGGGGACGCCTTCGAGGCGCTGCGTGACCGCTCGGACGCCTTCCTCGAACGCACCGGCCAGCGTCCGACCGTGGCGCTCGCCGGGCTCGGCTTGCCGGCAGAGCGCAGCGCGCGGACCACATTCGTGGTCAACCTCCTCGCCGCAGGCGGCGTCGACGTGGCCGACCTCGATGTCGCCGAGCCCACCGACTACGCGAGCGCGCTCTCGGACTTCGTGTCCTCCGCGGCGGGCGCCGCGCAGGGCACCGTGTGCGCCGTGCTCTGCGGCTCGGATAAGCGCTATGCGTCAGATGGCGGCGGGGCCGCGGTCGCCGCGCTCAGGGAGGCCGGGGCACACACCGTGCTCGTTGCCGGGAAGTCCAAGCCGTTCGGCGAGGTCTCGGGAGCCGAAAAGGCCGACGAGTACTTGTCCGTGGGCATCGACGTCATCGACGCGATGGAGCGCGTCGCCGCGCAGTTGGGAGCGAAGTAGATGAGCATTCCGAATTTCTCGGCGATTCCGCGCAGCTGGGGCGGGGCCTCGGCCGGTGCCGGGTCCGCGACCGAATCGCAGCACGACTACCTCGAGCAGCCCCGCGGCCAGGCGGCCGACGCCCAATGGGAGACCCCCGAGGGCATTTCCGTCGAACGGGTCTACACTCGCGCCGACCGAGATGCGCTCGCCGATCCATCAGGCGACGCGACCGCCTACCCTGTGGACACCTTCCCGGGGCGTGCGCCGTTCCTCCGCGGTCCGTACCCCACGATGTACGTCAACCAGCCGTGGACCATCCGGCAGTACGCCGGCTTCTCCACCGCCAGCGAGTCGAACGCCTTCTATCGGCGAAACCTGGCCGCAGGGCAGAAAGGCCTCTCGGTGGCCTTCGATCTCGCCACGCACCGCGGCTACGACTCCGATCATCCGCGCGTCGCGGGGGACGTGGGCATGGCCGGCGTGGCCATCGACTCGATCCTCGACATGCGCGAACTCTTCGCCGGAATCGACCTCTCGCAGGTCTCGGTGTCGATGACCATGAACGGTGCGGTCCTGCCGATCCTCGCCCTCTACATCACCGCGGCCGAGGAGCAGGGCGTTCCGCCGGAGAAGCTGGCAGGGACCATCCAGAACGACATCCTCAAGGAGTTCATGGTCCGCAATACCTACATCTATCCGCCCGAGCCCTCGATGCGGATCATCTCGGACATCTTCGCCTACACCTCGCAGAAGATGCCGCGATTCAACTCCATCTCCATCTCCGGCTACCACATCCAGGAGGCCGGGGCGACGGCCGATCTCGAGCTCGCCTACACGCTGGCCGACGGGGTCGAGTACATTCGCGCAGGACTCGACGCCGGGCTCGACATCGACGCTTTCGCCCCGCGGTTGTCGTTCTTTTGGGCGATCGGGATGAACTTCGCGATGGAGGTCGCCAAGCTCCGTGCAGGCCGCCTGCTGTGGAGCGAGCTCGTCGAGAAGTTCTCGCCGAAGAACCCGAAGTCCCGCTCGCTCCGCACGCACTCGCAGACCTCCGGCTGGTCGCTCACCGCGCAGGACCCGTTCAACAATGTCGCCCGCACGTGCATCGAGGCGATGGCGGCGACGCAGGGGCACACGCAGTCCCTGCACACCAACGCGCTCGACGAGGCGCTCGCCCTGCCCACCGACTTCTCCGCGCGCATCGCCCGCAACACCCAGCTGCTCCTCCAGCAGGAATCGGGCACCGTGCGCCCGATCGACCCGTGGGCGGGTTCGTACTACATCGAGTCTCTCACCGCTCAGCTCGCCGATAAGGCCCGCGAGCACCTGCGCGAGATCGAAGAGGCCGGCGGGATGGCGAAGGCCATCGGCGAGGGCATCCCCAAGCTCCGCATCGAGGAGGCGGCCGCGCGCACGCAGGCCCGTATCGACTCGGGTCGCCAGCCCGTCATCGGGGTCAATAAGTACGTCGTCGAGGAGGACCAGGAGGTCGAGGTCCTCAAGGTCGAGAACTCGCGCGTTCGCGCCGAGCAGATCGCCAAGCTCGAACGCCTCCGCGCCGAGCGAGACGAGGAGTCGTGCACCGCCGCGCTCGACCGCCTCACCGCGGCAGCGCGTGAGAAGGGCGGCTCGTCGATGGAGCACAATCTCCTCGCGCTCGCCGTCGACGCCGCGCGCGCCCATGCCACGGGCGGCGAGATCTCCGACGCGCTGGAAAGGGTCTACGGCCGCCACAAGGCCGAGATCAAGACGCTTTCCGGCGTCTACCGCCAGGAGGTCGTCAAGGAGGGTGCCGTGAACAACGTCGACCGCGCCATGGAGCTCGCCGATGCCTTTGCCCGCGAGGAGGGGCGCCGTCCGCGCATCCTCATCGCGAAGATGGGGCAGGACGGTCACGACCGCGGCCAAAAGGTCGTGGGCACGGCGTTCGCCGATCTCGGCTTCGACGTCGACATGGGCCCACTGTTCCAAACCCCGGAAGAGGTCGCCCGCCAAGCCGCGGACAACGACGTCCACGCGATCGGCGTCTCCTCACTCGCCGCGGGGCACCTCACGCTCGTCCCCGCGCTCCGCGCGGCGCTCGCGGCGATCGGCCGCGAGGACATTCTCATCACGGTCGGCGGAGTCATCCCGCCCGGCGACTTCGCCGAGCTCCGCGAGGCAGGCGCAGCGGCGATCTTCCCTCCTGGGACCGTGATCGCCGAATCCGCCGCCGAGCTCATCGGGCTACTCGGGGATCAGCTCGGCATAGAGCTCCCCGCGGAGGCGAACGCCGAACCCGCCTCGGAATAGGAGGGGGCCGCACATGCCGGGTCCCCGAGACCGGTCCATCGACATCCCCGCGCTCGCCGCCGCCGTGCGCGCCGACGAGCGTCCGCAGGTCGCCCGCGCCATCACGCTCGTAGAGTCGGTGGCGCGCCGCCACCGAGAGCCCGCGCAGGAGCTGCTCATGGAGCTCCTCCCGCACTCGGGCGGGGCGCAGCGCATCGGGATCACGGGCGTGCCCGGCGTCGGCAAATCTACTTTTATCGAGTCGCTCGGGCTGCAGCTCATCGCCAAGGGGCACAAGGTCGCGGTCCTCGCCGTCGATCCCTCGTCCTCGCGGACCCGCGGCTCGATCCTCGGCGACAAGACGCGGATGGCCGGCCTCTCGGTCGAGCCCGACGCCTACATCCGGCCGTCGCCGACGTCCGGGACTCTCGGCGGTGTAGCCCGCGCCACCCGGGAGGCGATCATCGTCTTGGAGGCCGCGGGCTTCGACGTCATCCTCGTCGAGACGGTGGGGGTCGGGCAGTCGGAGATCACCGTGGCGGGAATGACCGACATCTTCACGTTCCTCACCCTGGCGCGGACCGGCGACCAGCTCCAGGGCATCAAGAAGGGTGTGCTCGAGATCGCCGAGCTCATCGCGGTGAACAAGGCCGACGGCGAACACGTGCGCGAGGCAAAGCGCGCTGCACGAGAACTCGGGTCCGCTCTCCGCATGATCCAGCCCCACGACGCCCTGTGGACCCCGCCCGTGATGACCATGTCCGGGCTCTCGGGGGACGGCGTCGAGGAGTTCTGGGAGAAGGTCCAAGCGCACCGCGAGACGATGGAGCGCAGCGGCGAGTTCTCCAGGCGCCGCGCCCGCCAACAGGCCGAGTGGACGTGGTCGATGGTGCGCGAGGAGCTTCTCGCGCGGCTCACCGAGCGCAACAGCGTGCAGGAGGTGGCCGGCGAGGCGATCTCCGAGGTGGAGGCCGGGGAGCTCACGGCGACCCTCGCCGCGCGGCGGATCCTCGACGCCTACGATTCCTCGGCCGAGTAGACGGCACGAACGGCCCGGGCTTATCCGAGTGCCGGCCCCGGCCCGCCGACCCAGCGGGCATGCCGCGCCGCCCACGCCTCGACGAGCGAGGCCGCGCCGCCGGGCACCCCGAGCAGCACGTCGGCGTTGCGCGCGCCCGAGCCGAATGGACCGCCCGTCCACCGCTCTGCGCGGAACTCGGCCACGGTCTGCCCGCGCGTGAGCGCCCCGGCGCACGCGACGTCGACGCGCGCCGGTGCCCACCGCCCGTCCCCGGGTTCGAGCGCGAGCGCCACGACTGCGGGGTCGTGCACCTTCGCCTCGTAGCCCTCGCCCATGGACTCGTGGAACTCGAAGTAGAAGCGCAACGCCGCGGCGAGCGCCCGGGTCACCGGGGCGCCCCCGGTCTCGGCGAGCAGGGCGGTGAGACGCGCGGGCTGAAGTATCGCACCGTCCGTGACGTCCTGGCCGCACCAGCGCGGGAACACGGGGGAGAGATGGGTACCAGTACCGGTACCGGCTCCAGTTCCTGCTTCCGCCCCCGACGCCCCGTCCACACCGCCCGCCCTGGGCCCGAACGCTTCGCACACCACCTGCGCGGCCTCGGGATCGCTGTGGCAGTTCCATTCCGCGACGGCGGTCGTGTTCCCGGGGTGCCCGCGAAACGCGCCGCCCATGATCGTCAGGCTCGCCAGCCGCCCCACGATCCCGGGGTCGGCCCGCAGCGCGCGGGCGAGGGTGCTCGCCGGGCCCGTGACGACCGCGTGGAGGCGCCCGGAATGGGCGCGGCTTAGCGAGCTCCACGCCGTGACCCCATCCATTTCTGACGGCGCCCGCCGCAATTCCGGCAGGTGCGCATACCCTGTGCCCCTGGGCCCGTGGGTCTCGGGAGTCGTGGGATGCGGGACATCGAGCGGACCATCGGCCCCCGGGAAGACGGGTACCTGCGGAAGTCCGGTGCGCCCCGCTCGTGCGTCCGTGCGTTCGCCGAGGTCCAGCCAGCCGAGTGCGGCGGCCACCGTATCCGGGCCGGAGGCGTTGCCCGCCGTCGCGACGATCCCGGCCAATTCGACCTCGGCGAATGCGCGGCGGGCGAGGAGGTCGGCAATGGCCATGGCATCGTCGATGCCGGGATCGCAGTCGAGGAGCACAACGGGAGCAGCCGTCCCCGCTCCCGCGGCATCGGATCCGCTCACCACGGGTACATCTCGAAATCCTTGAGGAACACCCCGTAGACGTCCTCGCCTGCCTCTCCGCGGACGATGGGATCGACGACACGTGCGGCCCCGTCGACGAGATCGAGCGGCGCCCGGAACCCCTCGTCGGCGAGTCGGGTCTTCGTCGTGTGCGGGCGCTCGTCGGTGATCCAGCCGGTGTCGACGGCGGTCATGAGGATGCCCTTTTCGTACAGCTCCGCGGCACTCGTCCGGGTGAGCATGTTGAGCCCGGCCTTCGCCATGTTCGTGTGCGGGTGCCCAGGGCCCTTGTAGCGGCGCGAGAAGACGCCCTCCATGGCCGAAACGTTGACCACGTACTTGCGCCGCGCAGTCGATGCCTCGAGCGCCGGGCGGAGCCTGGACAGCAGGATGAACGGGGCGACGGAATTGCACAGCTGCACCTCGAGCATTTCGAGCGGCGCTATCTGCTCGACCGTCTGGACCCAGGAGTTCGTGTGCACGACGTCGGGGAGGAGGCCGCCTGCATCGACGGCGGTGCCCGCGGCGATCCGCTCGGGCAGCGCCGATCCCGCGCGGAGCGCATCGGTCGCGAGCCGCTCGGCGGGGCTCGCCGGCGCGGCGGGGACCGCGCAGTCCGCGCCCTCGACTGCACCGCCGACCGTTGGAACCACCGTCCCCGAGAGCGCGGCGAGCGTGCCCCCGGCCCCGGCGAGGGACTCCGGATGCGCCTCGCTGGACCGCCCCATCGAGATCCGCCGGACGTCGGCAGCCGCTCCGGCGAGCGCCTCAGTTTCGCCGTCGACGAGTCCCGAGTACGCGCCGGGTGAGCGGCGCACGGTCTGCGCGGCGTTATTGATGAGAATGTCGAGCGGACCATCGCCGGCCACGGTGTCGCCGAGCGCCGTGACCTGCGCCGGGTCGCGCAGGTCGACGCCGATCACGGTGATCCTGTCCGACCAGTCGGCGTAATCGTCCATGCGGGAGAAGCGGCGGGCGGCGTCACGGGGGAACCGGGTCGTGATGGTCACGTCCGCGCCGGCGCGCAACAGCATGAGCGCGATGTACATGCCGATCTTCGCGCGGCCACCGGTGAGTAGCGCGCGCCGCCCGCGCAGATCCATCTCCGGATCGCGCTTCGCCCTGTTGATGGCGGCGCAGCTCGGGCAGAGCTGGTGGTAGAAAGCGTCGATCTGCGTGTACGGCTCTTTACAGATGTAGCAGTCCTGGGGCTCGGTGAGGTGCCCGGCGATCGCCCCGGGCGCCGAGGACACGAGGGGGATTCCGGCCGTCTCGTCGTCGACGCGCTGCGCCGAGCCCGTCGCGGTGCGTTCGAGGACCTCCCTGTCGGCCTCGCGCTTCTCGCGCTTCGCGGCCGCCCGCCGCTGCCTCTTGACCTCCTTGAATAGCCTGCCGACGGCCCGCTGCAGGCGCACCGAATCCGGGTGATCGGCATCGAGCCGCCCGCCCTCGTCGAGCACGCGGAGGCAGGTCTCGAGATCGCTCGGGTCGATACCGTGATCGGCCCGGGGATCGATGCCGGGATCGATACCGGCATCGCTCCCCGGCTCGACCTCTGCGTCCATTCCTCCCTGTTCGGGCATGCGGGCTCTTCTCTTACGGTTGATCTGTGGGGGCGGAGGGGCGGTTCGTCTCGCGGATGACGGCGGACAGCCGTGTCCATCCTAGGGCCCGCGATACCGCCTCCCGGAATCGAGAGAACCCCGGGCGGCCTGCGCTCCGGGCGACCGTCCCCGGGAGCCCTACGCCGCCGACTCGAGGTCGAGGAGGAGGCGCTTGGCGTCCGTGCCGCCCGCGTACCCGCCGAGGCCGCCATCGCTGCGCAGCACCCGGTGGCAGGGAACCACAATGGGCAGCGGGTTCGTGGCGCACGCCGTTCCCACGGCCCGGACGGCGCGCGGGCTCCCGGCCTCCGCCGCGAGCGCGGCGTACGTCGCCGTTCCGCCGAAGGGGATCCCGGGGAGCAGCTTCTGGACGGCCAGGTGGAAACCGGCGGACAACGAGTGATCCAGGGGAAGCGCGAAATCGTTCCTCCGGCCCTCGAAATACTCGTCGAGCTCCCGGGCCGCGCCTTCGAGGCGCGCGGGATTCTCGACGATCCTCGAGGAGACCGCGGCGGCGAGCCCTTCGAGCGCTTCTGCGAAACCCTGGCGCTCGAAAGCGATGCGGACGAGGCCGCGTTCCGTAGCCGCGAGGAGGAGTCGGCCGATCGGGGAATCGACGGTGCGGTACGAGATGTCGGCGAGTCCTGCCGACGAAGCCGCAGCGCCGAGTCGCGCACGCAGGGCGTCGAGCTCCGCCCGAGGGACGGGGAACTCCGCCGTCATGGGTGGTGATTCTCTTCTTCCGTCGCTGGGATTCATCGCTCGCCTCGCCCTTTCGCCGTGGTTCTAGTCCTCCCCGGTCGGCCCTCGGCCGCACCGAGGTAGGCCGCCCGGAGCGTGCGCATCCCGTCGGCGGCCGCGCGGCGCACGGAGTCAGGGGAGCCGCCGATCAGATCCGCGGTCTCGCCGTGCGGTAGGCCGCCGAGGTAGTGGTACGCGATGGCGAGGCGCTGCCGCTCCGGCAGCGCCGCGACGCGGTCCCAGATCTCCCGCGCCTCGGCTACGGCCTCGGGC
>NZ_DAINST010000031.1:0-24306 GCF_036741115.1 Dietzia sp. | reverse complement strand
GGGCTCGGCGGGTGCGCCGCCGCCAATCTGGCTGGGGAGCCCCCTTTCCGCCGTACCCCTGGGAAGTTCGCCGACTGGGTCGGCGCGCCGCGAGCGCGCTCGGATCACATCGACGCAACGGCGCCGTGCTATCCGTACGAGCCAAGCCTCTACATTCGTCAAGGGGTCCAGCTCGGGCCACGCACGAAGGGCGGACAGGAACGTCTCGGACCACGCCTCCTCGGCGTCGGCCCCAGAGCCGAGGACAGCGCGGCATACCCGGAGCACGGTAGGCCCGTGCTCCCGGACTGCGCTGTCGAAGGGCTGCTGCATCGTCATCGAACGGTAGTCGCCGCAGGGCCCGGAAACGTGAGATCGCCTTCCGGGGTCGCAAGCAGCGATCGCTACCCGCGGGTCCCCACCCACTCGTCGACGGTGGTCACGGTCGCCTGCCGCGGGAACACCTGATCCAGGAGGATGCGGTGCACCTCTTGGTCGGAGTCGGCGCAGGCGTCGGAGAGCACGGTGAGCCCGAAATCGAGATCTCCCGCCTGACGCACCGTCGAGAGCACGACCCCGCTGGTGGAGACACCTCCGAGAACGAGATGATCGATCCGCCGGGCACGCAGGAGCATCTCGAGATCGTTCCCGGCGAAGGCGGAGAACCGCTTCTTGACGACGACCTGCTCACCCGCCTCGGGAGCGAGGGCATCGACGACCTGGGTCGCGGGACTGTCGGCGTGCATCGAATCACCGGCGCTCCCGGCGATTTGCGAGAAGGCCTTGTTGTTCGACGACACCTCCGGGTATCCGTCGCGGAAAGCGACCCGAATAAAGACGACGGGCATGCCGGCACCTCGAGCGGCGGCGAGCGCGCGGGAGGCGGACTCGATGGCGGGCTCGAAGCCGGGGCGACCGGCAATCCCGTTCTGGAAATCCATGAGCAGGAGGGCAGTGGACATGGTGGGCCTCTTTCCGGTGGGTATTCGAGCGCGTTGGGCAGTGCCTTCGGCGCTGTGTCGTCGGCTGCGCCCCACGGTAGGGCAGCCGCGCGCCGGCGTGTCGAGTCCGGCAGCACGCTAATTTAGCCAGGTGCAACTGTTCAGTCTAGACTGAGCATTATGGATCAGACTCCCACCCCCGAACCGAGCTCGACGCCGCCCGCCGGCCGCTCCGCACGGGAGGAGCGGCCCACACCGCACCAGGTCGCCATCGACCTCCGCGCCGTGGTCGTCCGCCTGCTCCGCCGGCTCCGGGAAACGCCCGCCGAACGAACCCTCACCCCGCCCCAGGCTTCAGCGATGTCGCGGCTGAGCAAAGGCGGCGAGTCGACGGTGAGCGCCCTCGCGCTCGCGGAGAAAGTCCGTCCGCAGTCCATGGCGGCGACCGTCGAGGCGCTCGAGGAGCGGGGATTCGTCTCCAAGAGCCGCGATCCCCAGGACGGCCGCCGACAGATCGTCGAGGTCACGGAGCTAGGCTGGGCGGAGATCGACGGGCAACGCAAGGCCGCCGCGGCGTGGCTCGAGGCAACGCTGGAGGCCGGGGTCTCGTCCGAGGAACTCGAGACGCTCGCGGACGCCGCCACGATCCTCGAGCGGATCCTCGAATGATTCGGCTCGCCGACGCCCCGCCCGATTGCTTCGACCGCAGACTCTTGGCGCCGATGCTGCTCGGCGCGATCCTCAATCCCATCAACACCGCGATCATCGCGGTGGCTCTCATGCCCATCGGCGTCGCGCTCGGAGCCCCGGCGTCGGAGACCGTGTGGCTCGTGTCCGGCCTCTACCTCGCCACTGCCATCGGCCAACCGCTCGTCGGTCGTCTCGTGGATATCTTCGGGGTCAAGCCCCTCTTCCTCGTCGGTGGTGCGCTGGTCGCGGTATCCGGGCTCATCCCGCTGGTCGTCCCCGAGAACCACGACAGCATCTGGTGGCTCGTGGCCTCGCGCGTGATCCTCGGGATCGGCACGTGCGCTGGGTATCCGGCGGCCATGGCGATGATCCGCAGCGAGGGGGAGCGGACCGGGCAGAGCTCCCCGGCCGCCATCCTCACCGCGCTGTCGGTGACCACTCAGACCGTCGCCGTCGTGGGCCCGACACTCGGCGGGCTGCTCATCGGCGCCTTCGACTGGCGCGCGACGATCGGTATCAATCTCCCGCTCGGCATCGCATCGTTCGTCCTCGGCTGGATCTTCTTTCCGCGCGGCGAGCGGACGAAAGGTTCGGCGCACATCGACTGGACGGGAATCGTTCTCTTCGCCGCGACGATGCTCTCGCTACTGGTATTCCTCCAGAACCTCGCGCTTGCCATGTCGTGGCTGCTCGTCGTCGCCGTCGTCGCAGCTGCCGCGCTCGTGTGGTGGGAGTGGCAGGCCACCGATCCCTTCATCGGCGTGCGTGTGCTCGCTGGAAACAGGCCGCTCATGCTCACGTATCTCCGTTCCATGCTGACGGCGACCATCTCGTACACATTCGTCTACGGGTTCACCCAGTGGCTCGAAGACGGCAGGGGTCTCGACGCCACCCAGGCCGGGCTGGTCCTCCTGCCGATCTTCGGCGCAGGCATCGTCTTCGCTTCGGCGTTCGGGCGCCGGCCCGCAGTCGCAAAGAAGCTCCTCGTCGGCTCGGCGGCCCAACTCGTAGCCGGCGGCTGCGTGCTGTTCATGACGAGCGCGTCTCCGATCTGGTTCCTCGTCATCGCGATGCTCGTCCTCGGTATCCCGCAGGGCCTCAACAACCTCGCGATCCAGAACACTCTGTATCACCAGGCCGATCCCGAGCGCATCGCCTCCTCGGCAGGGCTGCTGCGGACCTTCATGTACCTCGGCGCGATCATCGCCTCGGTGATCTACGGCAACGCCTACGGGGAGCGGGCCGACGACGCCGGACTTCACGAGCTCGGCTGGGTGGTCGTCGGGATCTCGGTGGCCTTCCTACTCATCACCGTCTTCGACTCCTCGCTGCGGCGAATCGGGAGCGAGAACGTCGGCACGACCGGAAACGAACCGGCGGAAGAGGAGCAAGCAGGCTCCCGGGCCACCCGCGGGTAGCCGGAAAACACACGGAGACACCGCAAATAGAAAAGTGCCGGGACATCGATTACTCGATGTCCCGGCACCTGATTCGAGTGCGCGAGGGGGGACTTGAACCCCCACGTCCGTTAATAGGACACTAGCACCTCAAGCTAGCGCGTCTGCCATTCCGCCACTCGCGCTCGCACTCTCTCGCATCGTTTTTCTCCGTTGCGAGCCGAGATAAAACTCTAGCCGATAGTCCTCGCGGCGCAAAATCGGGGTCTGCGAACGTCGCCGGAGCACTGGTAGAAGTGGAGAAGTACAGCGACAAGGAGGCACGAATAATGACCCAATTCCGCACCCCAGACCCCTACGCCGCCCTTCCCGAGCTCCCCGCGCTCGAGGTGCGTTCGGAGACCTTCGCCGACGGCGAGACCCTCTCCGCTCCGCAGCTTTCGGGGAAGATGGGCGTCCCCGGCGGAGAGGATCTCTCTCCGCAGCTGGAGTGGGCCGCGGGCCCCGAGGGCACGAAGAGCTACGTCGTCACGTGCTTCGACCCGGACGCACCGACCGCGTCGGGCTTCTGGCATTGGGCCGTCGCCAATATCCCCGCCGGCACCACGTCGCTCCCCTTGGGCGCGGGCACCCCGGATTCCTCGGACCTGCCTCATGGCGCGATCACGCTGCGTAACGACGCCTCGTTCAAGGGCTTCGTCGGCGCCGCCCCGCCCGAGGGACACGGCCCGCACCGCTACATCTTCGCCGTACACGCGATCAGCGAGGAGGAACTCCCGATGGAGGAGGACTCCTCGGTGGCCTTCCTCGGCTTCAATATGTTCTTCAAGGCCATCGCCCGCGGCACGCTCACGGGCCTGTACGAGGCCTAGACGCCCGGCGCGACGAATAGGCAAGGCGGCCGCCCCACTCGCTCGTGGGGCGGCCACAGGCGGCTGTAGGCCCGAACAGGGGCCGAAATGTGTGTGTGTGGGGGGACGTGGTGCTACTCCTCGCGCTTCTACTTCCGTATGACGGCGGACCCCACGGCCTCGCCGAGGGAGGCGAAACCGCCGGCCCGGAGGCGTCGCGCGAGCCCCGAATTAATCGAAGCCATCCACAGCGGACCGCCGTAGATGAACGAGGTGTACGCCTGCAGCAGGGTGGCGCCGTTGACGATCCGCTCCCATGCCTGTTCCTCGGTCTCGATTCCGCCGACCGAGACGAGCACCAGGGAGTCACCTACACGGCCGTAGAGGCGGCGCAGCACCTCGAGCGAGCGCTCTGCGACGGGCGCCCCGGAGATCCCGCCTGCGCCCATCTCCTCGACCTCGCGGGCCGGAGTGCGCAGGCCCTCGCGCGAGATCGTCGTATTGGTCGCGACGATCCCTGCGAGCCCGAGCTCGACGGAGAGATCTGCGACGGCGTCAATGTCCTCGTCGGAGAGGTCGGGGGCGATCTTCACGAGCACGGGGATGCTCGAGATCTCCTGTACGGCGGAGAGGATCGGGCGGAGGGAGTCGACGGCCTGGAGATCTCGAAGTCCGGGGGTGTTCGGCGAGGAGACGTTGACCACGAGGTAGTCGGCGAGCCCATGGAGGATGTGGGCGCTCGAGACGTAGTCGGTGACAGCATTTTCCGGCTCGACGATCTTGGTCTTGCCGATGTTGATGCCCACCGGGTCATTCGAGCGGCGCCGGCGCAGGTTGTTCGCCGCGTTCCCCGCGCCGTGGTTGTTGAATCCCATGCGGTTGAGCAAGGCGCGGTCCGCCGGCAGCCGGAAGAGTCGCGGCCCCGGATTGCCGGGTTGCGGGGCCGCGGTGACAGTCCCCATCTCGGAAAAACCGAAGCCGAGCGCGCCCCAGGTGTCCGGGGCGGCGGCGTTCTTGTCGAAGCCAGCGGCGAGGCCGAGCGGGCTTGGGAAGCTGCGGCCGAAGACCTCCTGGACGAGGATCGGATCGCGGACGGCGAGGACGCGGCGGAAAAGAGACCCGAGCGGCGGCACGAGCGTCAGCAGCTTGAGCGCCCCGAAGGTCATGTGGTGGATCCGCTCCGGCGGAAACCGGAACAGCAAGAACTTGATAACCCGATACATTCCCTGGAACCGTCCTCGAATCTCTTGCCTGTGTGCTCGTTCGTGCCGTCGTGCTGGTTCGTGCCGGCTTCTTCGTGCCCGGCTTCTATCGCGCAGGTGGCGGACTCTGCGATTTCGCTGCCTGCAATCTATCCGCCTCCGAAACGGAGATGGCGGATTCCCTCCGCGGGGGCGGCCGCTAAGGCAGGTGCTGTTCGGCCGGCGGCACGATCTGGAGGCCTTCTCCGGCCGCGGAGCCCACGACCACGGTGCCGTCCGCCGTCACCGCGAGGGAGTGGGGGGAGGAGACGCTGGGCACGCTCGCCACCTCTTCGCCGTGCCCGCTGGAGATGTCGTAGGCGGCGATGCGGTTCTCCCCGCTGAGCGCGACCCAGATGATCGAGGTCCCCGGCGCAACGGCCGCGGCCCACGGAGCCTTGCCCACCGGGAACATCTGGTGGGTGTGCAGAGGATCGACGTTGAGGACGATGAGCGCGCCCGCTGTGGTGTCGGTGACCGCCGACCAGCCGTCCACCGGGGCCGTCGCGTTGGCGACCGCCTTGCCGGGGCGCAGGACCGGGCCGATCTCTCCGGAGTCCGGATTCACGGTGGCCACCGTGGTGTCCGCGCGCGAGATCGCGAGGCCCACGGATCCCGAGGGCACGATCTGGTCGATCGACGCGAGGGACTGGAGCCGCTTCTCCTCGGCTCCGTCGGCGCCCCGTACCGCGATGGTCCCGTCGTCCTGCCCCGTGAGGAAGCGGCCGTCGTCGAGCCTGGCCGCAGCGGTCACCGGCCCGGTATCGCCCACGGCCTCGACGTTGCCTGCTTCGTCGACGAGGCGGAGCCCCGCGGAGCCGGGGACGAGGACGTCGTCGCCCGCGCGCTCGGCCGGGAGGGATCCGGGGGGCAGCTCCGCCTCGGCCTTCTTCTCGAACCCCGAGCGGCCGATCGTGCCGAGGACGAGGCGAGGGGGATCTTCGAGCTGCGCGGCGACGACGCCGTCATCCATGGGTATGACACCGAGCACGGGGGCGCCCAGGTCCTCGATCTGTCCCGCGGGGTTCCCGGTCTGGGTGATCTCCTGGGGCTGCGCGCCGCCCATCGGTGCGGCCTCGTCGTCGACGAGATGCGACGACGAACACCCCGCAGCGCCCACGCCTACCGCGGCCACGACGGCGACCGCCACGCGCGACCACGCCCGGGCGCGGTGGGCCCTCTCACCTTCGCGCGGGCGGGGCTCGCCGCAGGATTCGCGGGAAGCAAAGCCGTCGCGGAGTCGCTGTCGCGGGGAAGTGTGCATATCGAAACGCCCTAACGCATCGTGCTCTCGAGCCGGGGCCGCGGACGATACCCCGAGTCGAAGTTCGGGCCATGCGGCGATGCGGCACCCCGCCGTACGTGCTCCATTGTGTCGAACGCGGATAGCCCCGGTGCACTGGGATACCCTGAGCCGGCTGCACGGCCGCCGACCCAGAGGCGCCGAGGAAGGACGCACACGCATGAACGCCGCCGATTCCATGTCCTGGATCCAGATATTGGTTCTCTCCGCAATCCAGGGGCTCACCGAGTTCCTGCCCGTCTCCTCGTCGGGACACCTGAGCATCTTCTCGAAGATTTTCTTCGGAGAGGACGCCGGAGCATCCTTTACCGCCGTCGTCCAGCTGGGCACGGAGCTGGCGGTGCTCGTCTTCTTCTTCAAGGACATCGTCCGGATCGTCACCGCGTGGTTCCGCGGGCTCGCCAACGCGGATAGGCGGGGAGAGGAGTACCGGCTCGGCTGGCTCATCATCTTCGGCACGATTCCCATCGGGATCATCGGCTATCTACTCAAGGACGTGATCCGCGACGGCTTCCGCAACCTCTGGATCACCGCGATCGTCCTCATCGCGTTTTCGTTCGTGTTTCTCGCCGCCGAGCGCTGGGGCAAGCAGAACGCACCGGTGGACCCGAAGACGATGTCGGGGATGACACTCAAGACGACACTGGTCATGGCGTTCTCCCAGTGCCTCGCGCTCATCCCGGGTGTCTCGCGCTCTGGCGCGACGATGTCGGCCGGCATGTTCATGGGCCTCTCCCGGGAGGCTGCCGCCCGCTACTCCTTCCTCCTCGCCATCCCCGCGGTGCTCGCTTCCGGCCTGTTCAGTCTTCCCGACGCCTTCGCCCCCAGCTCGGGCCAGTCGGCGAGCGCACTGCAGCTGATCATCGGCATCGTCGTCGCGTTCGTCATCGGTTACGCCTCGATCGCGTGGCTACTCAAGTTCGTCCAGAACCACTCGATGGCCTGGTTCGCGGGATACCGGATCATTCTCGGCATCGTCGTCATCGCGCTGCTCTCGGCGAGCGTCATCACGCCCACGCTGGCCGCATAGCCAAGCCGGATGGCCCCACCGGCAGACCATCGGACGCGACAGACCGTGCGAATGGCCCGGGCGTAGGCTGTGCCCCATGACGGTCCTGCTTATCCGACACGGAGTATCCACCGCCAACCAGGCGAGAATCCTCGCCGGGCGGCAGCCGGGGGTCTCGCTCACCGATACCGGGCAGAAGCAGGCGGAGGGCCTCGCGGATCGACTCGCCGGCCTCGACATCGCCGAGATCGTCCACTCGCCGCTCGACCGCTGCACGCAGACGATCGGCCCACTGGCTGAGCGGCTCGGCCTCGAGCCAAAGACCGACGATCGCCTCGCGGAGGTCGACTACGGTTCGTGGACCGGCAGCGCGCTGTCCGAACTCGCCGATGAGCCGCTGTGGCAGACCGTGCAGAACCACCCCTCCGGAGCATGCTTCCCCGACGGAGAATCCCTCGTCCACATGGCCCTGCGCGTCGTCGCGGCGCTTCGCGAGCGCGACGCGGCGCTCGCGGAAGAGCATGGCCGCGATGTCCTGTGGGTGGCGTGCTCACACGGCGATCCCATCAAGGCCGCGATCGCCGATGCCTGCGGGATGCACCTCGACTCTTTCCAGCGAATCGTGGTCGAGCCGGCATCTGTGTCCGCGCTGCGCTACACGGCGCACCGGCCGTTCGTGATGCGGCTCAACGACACCGGATCGGACTTCGCGCTACTCTCATCCTCTCTGGCTGCGCCGATGGCCAAGGGAACGGATTCGGCCGACGAATCCAACGTCCCTCCCGGCGGCGCAGTCCGCTAGGCACAGACTCCCGGGCCGAAGCCCGGGCTCGGTTCCCGGGTCTGATTCCCGGGACGCGCAGTCTAAGATGGAACGAGGAAAGGGGCGATGCGCGATGAGCAGGATTGTGCACAATTTCGTCAACCCCGATCGCTTCGTCGTGGGGACCGTGGGAAGGCCGGGGGAGCGTTCGTTCTTCCTCCAGGCGCTCGACGGTGAGCGAGTGGTTTCGCTCTCGCTTGAGAAGCACCACGCGAAGGTCCTCGGCGAGTCGATCGACAAGATGCTCAACGAGCTCGCCGAGAAGAACCCCCAGCTATCGTTACCGCCCTCGGCCCGCGATCTCGAGGACTCGGACCCGCTCGCCATGCCCGTCGACCCGGAGTTCCCACTCGGCGCGATCGCGCTCAACTGGTCGCAAGAGCGTTCCTACGTGGTCATCGACCTGGTCTCCGCGGAGAACGGCCTGATCGCCGACGAAGAGCTCCTCGACGATGAGAATCACGACCACGACGTGGTCCGCATCCAGCTCACCCCGCACTCGGCGCGCCAGTTCTCGCTGCGCTGCCAGCGGGTCGTGGAGGCCGGGCGCCCCGAGTGTCCCTTGTGCGGCGAGCTCATCGAGAACGAGGCGCACCTCTGCGTCCGTCTCAACGGGTACAAGAAGCGCACGGCCGCCGAGCTGTCCGCGCTGCTCGAGAGCTAGGCCGCGGTGGAACTGCGCATCGTCGGCAGGATCCGCTCCGGCAGCAATGCCGTCTTCCTCGCAGAGGAGGTGGCAGAGGACGTCCCCGAGACCATTCCCGAGAGAGCTTCCGAGCCCGATTCCGCTTCCGGGAACAACGCGGACCCGCAAACGGGCACCGGCGACCCGCCCGCGCGATGGGTGCACAAGCCGGTCCGCGGCGAGGCTCCGCTGTGGGACTTCCCCTCGGGAGTCCTTCCCCCGGCCGCCGCGATTCCCGGCGCGAGCCCCGAACAGCAGGTGTCCGGAACGCTCGCTGCGCGCGAGATCGCGGCCTACCTTGTCTCTCGCGCCGCGGGGTGGGACGTCGTACCCGAGACGTGCGCGGTGATCACCGCCGCGGGCCCCGGAATGGCGCAGCGTTGGCTCGACCTCCCGTACGCCCCTGCCGATCCCGAGGCGCCCGACCCCGGCAGCGCCCCCGACCCCACGGCGGCCAAGGCGGACATACCCGAACCCGTCGGCCTCTACGACCCGGCGACTGTGCCGTCCGGCGTCACGGGCGTTCTCGCTCTCGAGAGCGAGGACGGCGATCCGCTCGTCCTCGCGCACACGACCGGGCGCAGGATGCGCCGCATCGCACTACTCGACGCCGTGATCAACAACGCCGACCGCAAGGCCGGGCACGTCCTTCTCGACACCGCCGGGCGCGAGTGGGGCATCGACCACGGCCTCTCGTTCCACACCGAACCCAAGGTGCGGTCCGTGCTTTGGGGCTTCGCGGGAACATCCCTGGATGACGACGAGCTGTCCTCTCTGCAATCCCTGCACGACGGGCTCGCCGACGGGGACCTCGCCCTCTCCCTGGGCACCCTCCTCGACGCCGCCGAACTCGAGGCCGTGTCGGATCGCATCGAGGCGCTGCTCACCGCGGGCGAGTTCCCCCATCCGGAGGTCGATTTCCCGCTGCCCTGGCCCCTGTACTGAGCTTGCTCGGTCGGCCGGATCGCACCGCCCCGAGCCACCGATCTAGACTGGCCGCATGCGCTCTTGGACCGGCCCCGCAGTGGCCCCCGTCGCCGGATCTGCCCAGCCCCTGAGGCTGCACGACACCTCTACCCAGGTCGTCCGCCCGGTCCCGCGAGGCGGTACGGTAGGCCTCTACGTCTGTGGAATCACGCCGTACGACACGACCCACCTCGGCCACGCGGCGACGTACGTGACCTTCGACCTCATCAACCGGCTCCTCCTCGACGCCGGCGAGCAGGTGCACTACGTCCAGAACATCACCGACGTCGACGACCCGCTGTTCGAGCGCGCGGCCCGCGACGGCGTGGACTGGCGCGAACTGGGCACCGCCGAGGTCGCCTCGTTCCGCAAGGACATGGAAGCGCTGTCGATCCTCCCGCCGCGGGACTACGTCGGGGCCATCGAGTCGGTCGACGAGGTCGTGGAGATGGTCGGGCAGCTCCTCGAGAACGGCAGCGCCTATCAGCTCACCGAGCACGACAGCCCGGACGGCTACGAAGACGTCTACTTCCGTCACGACGCCTCGGGAAACTTCGGCTACGAGTCGAACTACCCGGTCGATGTGATGAACGAGTTCTTCGCCGAGCGTGGCGGCGACCCGGACCGCGAGGGCAAGCGGCACCCTCTCGACGCGCTCGTGTGGCGCGCGGCGCGTCCCGGCGAGCCCAGCTGGCACGCGCCCTGGGGAGACGGACGGCCCGGCTGGCACATCGAGTGCTCGGCCATCGCCCGCAACCGCCTGGGGATGGGTTTCGCGATCCAGGGCGGGGGAGACGACCTGATATTCCCGCACCACGAGTTCTCCGCGGCGCACGCCGAGGCCGCGGGCGGCGGCGGGCGCTTCGCGCAGCTCTACGTGCACACGGGCATGATCGGGCTCGACGGGGTCAAGATGAGCAAGTCCCTCGGCAACCTCGTGCGAGTGCGCGAGCTCGTCGCCGAGGGCATCGACCCGGCCGCGATCCGTGTGGGCCTGTACGTGGGCCACTACCGCTCGGCGCGCTCTTGGTCTGCAGAGATCCTCGAGGAGGCGCAGGCTAGGCTCGCCCTCTGGCGCGGCGCCATTTCCGCCGCCGAGCCCGCTCCCGCGGCTCCGGCGATCGAGCTGGTCCGCGCCGCACTCGCCGACGACCTAGACACTCCGACGGCGCTCCGGCACGTCGACGCATGGGCGCGCGTCACGAACGGAGTGGACTCGGTCACGGGCGGCGATGACGCCGCTGGTACTGGCCGTGCCGTCCCGCGGACCGAGGACGGCGCCGAGATGGCCTCGGCCCTCATCAACCTCATGGGCGTGGGGGTCTAGCGCAGGCCGCTACCGGTCCGGCGGGCGAGGCCCGGCGCAGAGGGGCGAAGCGGGATCAGCACTGCTCGGGGCCGGGACCTTCGTCGTCATTCCCGGATCCGCTCTCCGGTCGCTCGTCCGAGCGTTCGTCGGCGCGTCCATCCGATCGGCCCTCGCCGGGATCGCGCTGCTGGGTTCCTTGTGCCCCATGCGCCCCAGGATTCGGCTGCCACGGCTGGCCGCGCCAATGGGCGTCGTCCGTCGCGGCCGCATCGCGCCCGCCGACCTCTCGCACCCCCGGCTCCCGCGGCCCGGCATCGCGCGCCCCGGACTCGCGGCCGCTGGAGCGGAGAAACTGCTCGAACTCGGCAGCGAGCTGCTCGCCGTCGACGAGCCGGATCCGCTCCTGGGGGGTGCGGTGGATCTCGAGCTCGGCGACGTCTCCGTCGTCGAGAGAATCGAACTGCTCCTCGAGTTCGCGCACGTAGGACTGGAGGTCCTCGTCGCCCTCGGTCGCCGCGTCGATGTGGTGGCGCCACTCGTCGACGCGCCCCTCGACGGCGAGGGTGGGCATCTCGAGGTCGGTCACCGCCGAGAGCCAGCGGAGCAGCCGCAGGGTCGCGGCGGGGGCCGAGTTCGAGGCGACGTAGTGCGGCACCGCGGCAAAAGCCGTGGTCGCGGGCACGCCCTCGCGCGTGAACGCCTCCTGCAGCACGAGCGGGATCCCCGCCGGCCCGTGGTAGTTGCCGGGCTCGAGACCGACCTCTTGGAGGCGCCGCTTGTTGTACGAGGCGCCGCTCAGCGGCGTGGGGCGCGTGTGCGGGACGTCGGCGCTGATGGCACCGAGCACGAAAACTTCGCGCACGCCGAACGTGTCGGCGAGGGTGAGCAGGTCGAGGGTGAAGCTCTGCCAGTGCGCGGTCGGCTCCGGGCCGAGGACGAGGAGGACCTCGTTGTCGGAATCCGGGGGAGAGGCCGCGAGGATGTCGATGCTCGGCACGGCGATCCGGCGGACGACGCCCTCGACCAGCTCGACGGTCGGCCGCGACTGCCCGTAGGGGAAATAGCTCTCGTCCGCGATCTTCGCGATCCCCGTGGTGTCCCATTCGAGGGCGAGCTGTTCGAGGCCCTGGGTCGCGGCATCGCCAGCATCGCTCCAGCCCTCCAGCGCGATCACCATGATCGGCGCCGATATAGAGGGGATTTCCTCGTCGTTCCAAGCCAAACTCATTGCCCCAGGGTACGGCGAGCGGCGAGGAATGGCCTAAGCGAGCGCGCGCGGTTCGCTCTCGGCCGCTCCGGTGCGGTCTCCGCCGGCCCGTGCGGGCTCTTTCCCGGGAATGACGTCGACTGCCTGCGGTACCGGGACCGGGCGGATTTGCGGTCGACACTAAGCTGGACGCATGCCTACAGCCTCTTCAGTGACGTCGACTCGCCCGTTCGATTCTCCGCTGTTCGACGCCATGTCGCGCAGGGTCCTCATCGGCGACGGGGCGATGGGCACGATGCTGCAGGCCGTCGAGCTCTCGGTCGAGGAGGATTTCCACGGTCTGGAGGGCTGCAACGAGATCCTCAATGTCACCCGGCCCGATGTGGTGGAGAACATCCACCGCGCGTTCTTCGACGCAGGCGCCGACATGGTCGAGACCAACACGTTCGGCTGCAACCTGTCCAACCTGGGCGATTACGATATCGCCGACCGCATCGCCGAGCTCGCCGAAGCGGGCGCGGCGATCGCCCGGCGCGTCGCCGACGAGTACCCGGTGGGCGAGGACGGTGTCCCGCGCATGGTGCTCGGCTCGCTCGGCCCGGGAACCAAGCTGCCCTCTCTCCTGCAGGCCGAGTTCGCCGATATGCGCGCGGCCTATGCCGAGGCGGCGCGGGGGCTCGCTCTCGGCGGCATCGACGCCTACCTGGTCGAGACCTCGCAGGACCTTCTGCAGGTCAAGGCCGCCGTGCTCGGAATCAAGGACGGCATGGAGCAGGCCGGCCGCAGGATCCCGATCATCTCGCACGTGACCATCGAGACCACCGGCACGATGCTGCTCGGCTCCGAGATCGGCGCGGCGCTCAACGCGCTCGAGCCGCTCGGGATCGACATGATCGGCCTCAACTGCGCCACGGGCCCCGCCGAGATGGTCGAGCACCTGCGCTACCTCTCGCAGCACGCCGGGATCCCGGTGTCCGTGATGCCCAATGCCGGCCTGCCCGAGCTCGGCAAGAACGGCGCCGTCTACCCCCTCGGCCCGGACCTCTTCGCCCCGGCGGTTGCCGATTTCGTCTCCGATTTCGGTCTGTCCATGGTGGGCGGCTGCTGTGGCACGACCCCCGAGCACATCACGCGCCTCCGTGAGGAAGTGGGCGGCCGCGAGCAGGGCACCCGCGAGCCGAAGAAGATCAACGGCATCTCCTCGCTGTACTCCGTCGAGCCCTTCCGCCAGGACGCGGGCATCCTCATGATCGGCGAGCGCACCAACGCGAACGGCTCGAAGAAATTCCGCGAGGCGATGCTCGCGGCCGACTGGGGCCAGTGCATGGACATCGCCAAGGCGCAGATGCGCGACGGCGCCCAGATGGTCGACCTCTGCGTCGACTACGTGGGCCGCGATGGATCGGCGGACATGGCCGAGCTGGCCGGGCGTCTCGCGACGGCTTCGACCCTGCCGATCATGATCGACTCGACCGAGCCTGCAGTTATCGAGGCGGGGCTCGAGCGCCTCGGCGGCCGCTGCGCCGTGAACTCGGTGAACTACGAGGACGGCACGGGCCCGGACTCGCGCTTCCAGAAGATCATGCGGCTCGTGCACAAGCACGGCGCCGCGGTCGTCGCGCTCACCATCGACGAAGAGGGCCAGGCGCGCACCGCGGACAAAAAGTTCGAGATCGCCGAGCGGCTCATCACCGACCTCACCGAGAACTGGGGGATGGCCGAATCCGACATCATCGTCGACTGCCTCACCTTCCCGATCTCCACGGGCCAGGAGGAGACGCGCCGAGACGGCATCGAGACGATCGAGGCGATCCGCCGGCTCACCCAGGCACACCCCGAGGTCCACACGACTCTCGGACTGTCGAACATCTCTTTCGGGCTCAACCCCGCGGCCCGGCAAGTGCTCAACTCGGTGTTCCTCAACGAGTGCATCGAGGCCGGGCTCGACTCCGCGATCGCTCACTCGTCGAAGATCCTGCCGATGAGCAAGATCGAGGACCGGCCCCGCGAGGTCGCGCTCGACATGGTCTACGACCGGCGCACCGAGGATTACGACCCGCTCGCGACGTTCATGGAACTCTTCGAGGGCGTTTCCGCCGCGAGCGCGAAGGACGCACGCGCCGCCGAGCTCGCAGCGATGCCGCTGTTCGAGCGGCTCTCCGCCCGGATCGTCGACGGCGAGCGTAAGGGCCTCGAAGAGGATCTCGACGAGGCGATGAAGGAGATCCCGCCCCTCGAGATCATCAACGATCACCTCCTCGGTGGGATGAAGACGGTGGGCGAGCTTTTCGGCTCCGGCCAGATGCAGCTGCCCTTCGTCCTCCAGTCCGCCGAGACCATGAAGGCGGCCGTGGCCCATCTCGAGCCGCACATGGAGGCCTCGGACGACGATGGCAAGGGCAAAATCGTCCTCGCCACCGTAAAGGGCGATGTCCACGACATCGGCAAGAACCTCGTCGACATCATCCTGTCGAATAACGGCTACGACGTCGTGAACATCGGGATCAAGCAGCCGATCGCCGACATCCTCTCGGCGGCCGAGGAGAACAGGGCCGACGTGATCGGCATGTCCGGGCTACTGGTCAAGTCGACCGTGGTGATGAAGGACAACCTCGCCGAGCTCAATACCCACGGCGTGGCCGAGAAGTACCCGGTTCTGCTCGGCGGCGCGGCGCTCACACGTGCATACGTCGAGGACGATCTCGCCGAGCTCTACGAGGGTGCAGTGTTCTACGCGCGCGACGCTTTCGAGGGTCTCCGGCTCATGGATGACGTCATGCAGGCCAAGCGCTCCGGCGTCAAGGTCGAGCAGTCGGCCGAGGCCGCGCAGAAGGCCGCGGAGAGGAAGGCGCGCCGCGAGCGCTCCGAGCGGATCGCAGCGAAGCGCAAGGCCGAGGCCGAGCCCGTGGAGATCCCCGAGCGCTCGGACGTCGCCGTCGACGTGCCGCTCGCCGACCCGCCGTTCTGGGGCACCCGGATCGCCAAGGGCATCGCGCTCGGCGATTACATCGATCACCTCGACGAGCGCGCCCTGTTCATGGGTCAGTGGGGCCTGCGCGGCGTGCGTGGCAAGGACGGGCCGTCCTACGACGACCTCGTCGCGACCGAGGGCCGGCCGCGGCTGCGCGAGTGGCTCGATCGGCTCACCACCGAGGGGATCCTCGCGCACGCCGCTGTGGTGTACGGATACTTCCCGGCCGTCTCGGAGGGCGACGACGTGCTCGTGCTCGCCGAGCCGGACCCCGACGCCGAGGTGCTGTACCGGGTCGATTTCCCGCGCCAGCAGCGCTCGCGCTTCCTGTGTATCGCGGACTTCGTGTGCTCGAGGGAGCGCGCTCGCGAGCTCGGCCGGGTCGACGTGCTGCCTCTGCAGCTGGTCACCATGGGAAGCCCGATCGCCGATTTCGCCAACAAGCTGTTCGCCAACGACCAGTACCGCGAGTACCTCGAGGTCCACGGGACCGGCGTGCAGCTCACCGAGGCGCTCGCCGAGTACTGGCACCACCGGGTCCGCGACGAGCTCCAGCTCCCGGACGGTGCGGTCTCGCAGGAGGATTCGGACGACATCACGGAGTTCTTCGACCTCAAGTACCGCGGTGCCCGCTACTCGTTCGGCTACGGCGCGTGCCCGGACCTCGAGCACCGCGCGATGATGGTCGACCTGCTCGAGGCCGGCCGCATCGGGGTCGAGCTCTCCGAGGAGCTCCAGCTCCACCCGGAGCAGTCGACCGACGCGTTCGTGCTGTACCACCCGGAGGCGAAGTACTTCAACGTCTAGCTCGCAGGCGCGACCAGTCCGGGCCTGTGCTGGGTTTCGACTCGGGCTGGCCTGGGGTCCATCCCGAGCCCGCTTCGGCGCTCCTCCGGCAAGCTGCGGGCGCGCGTACGGGCCCGGATGCCGCCCACGGCCCGCCGTCATCGGTAAAATGCCCGGTATGCCTGAACGTTCCCGCGTCACCCGTCGCAAATTGATGGACGCCGGTCGGCGAGAGTTCGCTGAGCACGGCTGGATCACTGCGAAGATCCGCGACATCGTAGCGAAGGCGGAACAGTCCAACGACTCGGCGATCAACTATCACTTCGGATCCCGGTCGGGGCTGCTCCGCGCCATCCTCCGCGTCGGCATCGAGGCGATGGAGGAGCAGCGCGCAGCCGATATGGAGGCGTTGGGGCACGAGGGGCTGGCGCTCGACTCGGATCTCGGTGTCGTGCGGCTCTCAGGGCTGGTGATCCGTCCACTCGCCGACGTGATGCGCACGCCCGAGGGCGTCGATTTCGTTCGCATCGTCGGCCAGATCGGGCCCTACACGCGCGTCGAGCAGGCGCTACGCAACCCGGTCATGCAGGACACCATCCTCCTCTCGCAGGTCGAGGTGCTCGTCGACGCGATCGGTTCCTCCATCGGAGCGGATTACGGTCGCCACAGGATCCACAACTTCCTCATCGCGCTCATCGCGATCCTGTCGGCCAGGGCGCTATCCATTTCTGCCGGCAAGAAGAAGGCGATGGCGGAGAACGGCGGCGTCGAGCCCACCATCGACGAAATCAACGAGCGACTTCTCGCCAACGGCGAACTTCCCCACGACGCGTTCGTCGAGGAGGTCGTGACCACCCTCTCGGCCGGCCTCGCCACGGGGACGAGGGCGGCGGTCGATCGGGGTCGGGCTCAGCCCCCGAGGCCGAGTGCATAGAAGTACCGCCCGAGGTTCGCACGCGCATCGTCCTCGGCTGCGGAGATGCCCACGAACTGCATCTGCTGCATCCGCCCGAAAATGTCTCGCGCCGCGGCGTCCACGTGTTCCTGCGGCGCATCGGCCGGGAGCCCGACGGCCTCGGCGGGCGAATTCGCGGCCAGGGCCGTCCGCGCCATCGACGTGAGCGGGGACTGGGGCATGGTCGCCACGAGCCCGCGATAAGAGCGGAACAGCGCGACCTTGATCATTGCCGGCCTGCGGAACAGCACACCGAGGATGTGGCGGACGCGGTCCCTGGCCGGGTGGTGGATCGCGAGCTGCTCGAGCTCCCCGGTGATCCGGAGCGCGCGCTGCATGGCGGCGAAGGGGAGGAGCTCGCCGCGGAGGAACGCATCGAGCTCGTCGACCCCCGACACCGAATCGAGCCACCGGGACATCTCAGCGGCGCCGCGAGCGGCGTGCCGGGCCCCGTGGATCGTGCCGTATTCGCCGATCGAATCGAGGGTCATGCGGCGGTCGAGGGCAGTGAAGATGCCGTCGTCGGTGCTCTCGAGCTCCTCGAACACGTCCTCTCGCTCGAGGCCGTCGATCCGCGCTAGCTGCCGCGCTACGTGTTCGCTCACGCGTCCGGTGCGCGAGGCTTCGGCGAGCAGGCCGGCCACAGGGATCACGGTGGAGACGAGGCCGTCCATCCGCGAATCGAGCTTCCCTGCGTACTCGCGGGCGTGTTCGATGGCATCGCGCTCGCCCATCGCGCCCTCCCCGAACGCGTCCGAGCGCGCGAGCACCCCGACGATATTGAGCGGCGTGAAGCCGAGGCGCGCGACGAAATCCCATTCGTTGGCGCGGGGGAGCGATTCGAAGACGAACACCGCGCCATCGGCCTCCGCCGAGGCGACCCGGGTCTCGTCGTACCCGGGCAGCAGCGCCCGCTTGGCGACCTCCTCGTTCTCCGCCGTGAGCGTAGCGAGACCAGGGGTGTCGATGAGGGTGACATCAGCGATCGCCCGGGAGGGAAGGAAGCGGTCGACGAATGCGACGTCCTCGAGCGGGACGGGCAGGCCCGTGACGACGCCGCTCCCCGAATCCGCGACGGGATGGCGCCGCCCCGTCCTGTCGACGACCTCTGCACGCGCCGGGGCGCCGTGGTGGAAGACGGTCACGGCGTTGGTGACCTCGAGCGCGCCCGTGGCCGCGATATTCTCGCCGACCAGCGCATTGACCAGCGTCGACTTACCGGCCTTGAGGCGGCCGACGATGACCACCCGCGGGGGAGAGAAGAGGATCCGCCCGAGACGGTTGGCGTGGTCGAGCATGTCGCCGCCGAGCTTCGATAGCTCGCGCAGCGCCATGTCCAGCTCGGCGGTCACGGGGTCCGAGAGCGGACCCGTAGGTGGGTTCACGGGCGGCGCCGCCGGCTGGGTGCGGTTGGGATTCTCGCCGGTCTGGTTCTGGTCCGGCCCGGTCACAGTGCCACCGCCTTCTGCTCGGCCGGGAGCCCGGACATGACGTTCTCGAGGTACTCGACGTGCGAGGAGATGATCCGGGCGTTCTTGCGCAGCCGCTGTGTCTTCTCGCGACGCGTCGACTCGTCGGCCTTTGCCGCCTCCTTCGCCACGCGCAGCCTCTCTTGGATCGAGTCCTGCTCTTCGCGGAGCTTGGCTCGATAGCGCACGACCATTTCCGTGCGCGCGAGGTTGATGAATGTGTCGAGCTCCCGGCCCGCCGCCACGCGCGCCGTACCGCAGGACTCGCGGATCCAGGTCTGGAGGTGCTGCTTGCCGTTGCGCATCGCGCGGTAGGCCAGGTTGACGGCGATCCAGCCGCCGCCCACCGCGACGGCGGGGAGCGCGACCATCGACAGCCCGATACTGGCGAGGGCCGAGGAGCCCAGGGTGGCGAGGCCACCGCCGCCGAGAATGCCGAGACTCACGACGGAGGGGTCGATCATGTTCTCGGTCTTCTTCCCGACCTCGCGGTTGAGAGAGGGCGGGCCTGTGAGGCCGAGGATCGCCGCGTCGGCGATCGCCATCCACGTGCGGCCCTCGCCGAAGAGCTGCTCGCATTCGTGGCGCAGCGCCGCCGACATCGCACCGATGGCGCGCTGGATCGCCTGGGAGATCTCCGCCTCGATCTGGGCCGTGAAGACCTGGGGCTTCTTTCGAAGCACCGTGAGCCCCGAGCTCTTGACCTTCTGCGACCATTTCTCGCGGATCGCGTCGAGCTCGGCATCGAAACCGGTGAGCACCCGCTGCCGAGACACCCCGATGTTGCGGGAGAGGAACTGCTCCCATTCCTGCCCGTGGTCGCGCAGACCGCGCAGCTCGTCCTTGCGCGCCTGCAGCTCCTCGACCACGTGGGAAGGCATCTCCGTATCACGGATCTGCTCGTCGACAATCGTGCCGATTTCGCGCAGCGAGGCGGCGGCGAGACTGATAGCCACCGAACGGGAGAGCGCATCGGCGCTCCGGGCCCGCTTCTCCAGCTGGGAGCGCAGCGCCGCGATGCCCGAGCTCTTCTCCACCCGGTGACGGCGCTCGGGATCGTCCAGCTCGAGCGCGGCGAGCGCGCGGAGACTCGATACGCCGAACACCGGGACATCCAGACCGGCGTATTCGCGGATCAGCCGCCGATTGTCCTCAACGATCGAGCGCCACCGCGTGAGCGCCTTATCGATCTTCGACACCACGACGATGACCGAGCCGACGGTTTCTGCAGCGCGCCGCAGAATGTCGATCTCGGGCGCCGTGATGGGGTTCGTGGAATCGCACACCATGACGAGCACGCCGGCGCCGCGGGCGGCGGACAGCGCGAGGTCGACGGCCGCCTCGTCGAGACCTCCGGCGCCGGGCGTGTCGACGACGATGGCGCGGAGGTCGACCCCGTCCTCGATGTGCACCGAGGCGTGCGATGGCAGCTCGGTCTCGTCGGTGAGCCGGATCGGAGCTGCCGTCGATCTCGACCACTGCCGCAGCTCCTCGAGCGGGCGGTCCTCGCTGCGGTCGCCGAAATGGAGGACGATGCGCTCGCCCGGCCGCCCGCAATCCCGCAGGACCTCGATGGGCATCGAGGTCGATTCGTCGACGTCGGTGGGCAGGAGGTCCCGACGGCCGAGCAGCGCATTGACCAGCGAGGATTTTCCGCGCTTGACCTCGCCGACCACCACTACGTTCGCGGTCGAGCGGGCGGAGAAGAACTTCGATTCCACGAGGTCCGCAGTCTCTGAATGCCCATAGCGTCGCAGGATCCCCACGGCGTTGCGCACGTAGTCGGGGAGCGTCTTCCCTTTCTCGGCCGCGGGCGTGGCGACGTCGGAGGTCACTTTCGGCAGTCCCCTTTCGGCGAGCGGGATCGAGTCGTGCATGCATGCGCGCTTACACGCACGCACAGAGACAGCGTCCACAGTATCGCCCGCGGTGGCCGCCGCCGCGCGATACGGGCCGGTATCGTGGCGCCCGTGCCTTTTTCCCATCCACAGCCCACCGCCTTCCCCGAAGCCGTGTTCTTCGACATGGACGGGACGCTCATCGACTCCGAGCGCCTCTGGGACATCGCCGTCGAGGAGCTGAGCGAGCACATGGGCCGCAGGGTCGATCGCGAGACCCGCGAACGCACCCTCGGCGCCTCGACGGAGACGTTCTTCTCGGTCCTTTCCGAGTACACCGGGCACGCCGTGGACACTCCGGAGGAACTCGACCGGCTCAAGTCGATCCTCCACGCGCGGGTGGCGGAGCTGTTCGCCACCGAGCTCGAGTGGCGGCCGGGGGCGCGCGAGCTCCTCGACGCGCTCGGCGCCGCGGGGGTTCCCCTCGCACTCGTCACCAACACGGAGTCCGCCCTGATGGCGGCGCCGCTGGAGGTCATCGGCGAATCCCGTTTCTCCGCCGTCATCACGGGAGACAGGGTCGCGAGGAGCAAGCCCGCGCCCGAGCCCTACCTCGCGGCCGCCACCGCGCTCAGTGTTCTACCGGCGCGGGCCGTGGCGATCGAGGACTCGACCACGGGCGCCACCTCGGCGGTGGGAGCGGGTTGCATGACCCTCTACGTCCCGTCCTCGCCCGGCCAGCCCGACGTTCCGGGAGTCGCCGCCCGCAGGGACAGCCTCGCGGGAGTGGACCTCGGCGTTCTCGCTTCGCTCGGCGGTGTGGAAGAATTGCGCGGGTGAAGTCCTTCGATTCTCTCTTCGCCGAACTCGCCCAACGCATCGCCGACCGTCCCGAGGGCTCGGGCACGGTACAGGCCTACGACAAGGGCATTCACCATCTCGGCAAGAAGATCAACGAAGAGGCGGGCGAGGTGTGGATCGCCGCCGAGTACCAGTCCGATGCCGAGCTGGCCGAGGAGATCTCCCAGCTCATGTACTGGACGCAGGTCATGATGCACAAGCGCGGCCTGTCCCTCGACGACGTCTACAAGTACCTCTAAGGAGTCCGCATGCTGCGCGTGGCCATGCCCAACAAGGGCGCCCTCTCCGAATCCGCCGCCCACATGCTCGCCGAGGCCGGCTACAAGCGCCGCGGCGAAGGCAAAGACCTCTCCGTTCTCGACCGCGACAACGATGTCGAGTTCTATTTCCTGCGCCCCAAGGACATCGCGATCTACGTGGGTAACGGGCAGCTCGACCTCGGGATCACCGGGCGGGACCTCGCCGCGGATTCCCGTGCCGATGTCACCGAGCACCTCTCGCTCGGCTTCGGGCACTCGACCTTCCGCTACGCGGGTCCGGCGGGGGAGGACTGGTCCGTCGATCGCCTCGCCGACGCCCGGATCGCCACCTCGTATCCCAATATCGTCCGCGCCGACCTCGCCGAGCGCGGCGTCGAGGCGACCGTGATCCGTCTCGACGGCGCCGTAGAGATCTCCATCCAGCTCGGTGTCGCCGATTGCATCGCCGACGTGGTGGGCTCTGGGCGGACGCTGCGGGCGCACGGCCTCGAGGCTTTCGGCCCCGTGCTCTGCGACTCCGAGGGCGTGCTCATCGGGCGGGAAGGCTCCGAGCCGACGCCGCAGATGCAGCAGCTCGTCGCGCGCATCCAGGGCGTGGTCTTCGCCCAGCAGTTCATGATGCTCGATCTCGATTGCCCCAAGTCGATCCTCGACACCATCACGTCGATCGTGCCGGGCATCGAGTCGCCGACCGTCTCGCCGATGGCCGATCCCGACTGGGTCGCGGTGCGCTCGCTGGTGCCGCGCGCGGAGATGAACTCGATCATGGACCGACTCCACTCGGCGGGCGCCAAGGCGATCCTCGCCTCGGACATCCGTTCCTGCAGGCTGTAGCCCCATAGGGCGGCGTTAGGCGCGCGGCAGACGGCACGGGACGCCTGCCGCCGGAGGTGCCGGTCCCACGATGCCGTGCGCCGGGCATTGGCCCCTAGGCGTTCACCTTCCGCGTTCCCGGCCAGCCGGGGTACTCCGGGGCCTCACCGCCGAATGCCGGGCAGTGCGCCTTGTGGTCGCACCAGCCGCACAGCTTCGAGGTCTTCGGTTCGAAGGTGCCGTTCTCCCCGTCGCGCTCGATCTGCTCCCACAGCGAGTCGAGCTCGTCCGCGGTCCGAGAAAGCATGTGCTCGTCCGGGCTCAGGGTCAGCGAGGACCCGGCCTTGAGGTAGATGAGCTTGAGCTGGGCCGGGATCTCTTTCTGCAGCAGGAAGTACATGAGCGCGTAGAAACGCATCTGTGCCAGCGGCCCGCTCTCGTATCCTGGGCGCGGCAGTTTTCCTGTCTTGTAGTCGACGACTCGGACCTCGCCGGTGGGAGCGATGTCGATCCGATCGACGAATCCGTGGAGCGGAGTGCCGCCGGCCGTCGCCGTCAGGAGATAGTCCTCGCACGAATGCGGCGAGAAGCGAGTGGGGTCCTCGACTACATAGAGCCCGCGCACGAGCCCCGCGGCGTCCGAGCGGAAGCGAGCAGTGTCCTCGGGGGCGATCACGTCGGCGGCGATTCCGCCCTCGGCCACCGCTGTTTCCGCCTCGGCCTCCGCGAGACGCTTCGCCTCGGCTGCGGTCCGCTTCTCCTGTGGCAGTGCGTAAAGGTTCTCCAGAGCGGTGTGCACCGTGGTACCGAGCACCTGGGCGCGAGTTTTCGGCTCGGGGAGTTTGTCGATGGCGCGGAAACGGTAGACCAGGGGGCACTGCCGGTAGTCCGCGGCGCGGGACGCGGAGAGGGCGAGGGGCTTGGGGCGACGGGGCCGGGCCTCGGCGGATTCGGAGGAACTGCTCATACCTGGCAGGGTAATAGGGGTTCATTCCGCGCCACGGCGGCAGTCCCCGCCGCCGCCCACCAGCCGCGGTCACGGGATGGCGGGCAGCAGCGGCACCGGCGCATTCCGGCGGCCGTCCATTCGAAGAAAGGGATCGATTCGGTGCGACGATCAGGCGCCTTCGCGCAGGGAGACCGCGTCCAGCTCACGGACACCAAGGGGCGCAAGTACACCGTCGTCCTCGCTCCGGGCGCGGAGTTCTTCACCCACGCCGGGGCCGTGCGCCACGACGACCTCATCGGCACGGCCGAGGGCTCGATCGTCACCTCTACCGGCGATGCCTCATACCTTGCGCTCCGCCCGCTGCTCACCGACTACGTCCTCTCGATGCCGCGCGGAGCCCAGGTCATCTATCCGAAGGATGCGGCGCAGATCATCCACGAGGGCGATATTTTCCCGGGCGCCCGCGTGCTCGAGGCCGGAGCCGGCTCCGGCGCGCTCACGTGCTCGCTGCTCCGCGCGGTCGGGGAGTCGGGAGAGGTCATCTCCTACGAGATCCGCGAGGACCATGCCGTACACGCCGAGCGGAACGTCGAGACATTCTACGGCGAGAATCCGGCGAACTGGTCCCTGCGGATCGGCGACCTCGCCGATACCGGCGTCGAGGAGCTCGGCGGCCAGGTCGACCGGATCATCCTCGATATGCTCGCCCCGTGGGAGACCCTCGAGACCGTGCACGACGTGCTCAAGCCCGGTGGCGTGCTCATCGCGTATGTGGCCACCACCACCCAGATGTCCAACGTCGTCGAGGCGCTGCGCGCGCAGGAGAACTGGACCGAGCCGCGCGCCTGGGAGTCGATCAACCGCGATTGGCACGTGGTCGGACTCGCCGTCCGTCCGGAGCACAGGATCCAGGGTCACACGGCATTTCTCGTCACCGCGCGACGCCTCGCAGATGGTGTGACGGCCATCAAACGGCAGCGCCGTAGCGGTAAGCACTAGTCTG
>NZ_DAINST010000030.1:20331-32039 GCF_036741115.1 Dietzia sp. | reverse complement strand
ATATGGGGCTCGAGAGCGCCGTAGTCGTAATCGAGATCCGGAAGAGTGTACTCGGTCATATTCGACCTTCCTTTCGTTCCGCAGTCGATCTCTTCGACCGCCTGAATACGAGGCTAATACTTAAAGCTCGCTCGAGGTCAAGGATCGGTTCGGGGCGATTCGCTCTACAGCGCCCGCGCGACCTCGGCACTGAAGAACTGCCGCTCCTGATACACGAGCCGCGGGCTCTCTCGGCCCGGGATCACATCGAGCACCTCCGCGGCGATGAGCCGCGAGTCCCCCACGGGAAGCACGTCGAAGGTGCGCGCTCGGAACGCGACGGGCGCAGCCGGAAGATAGGGCTCCCCGGTGGGCAGCGTCGACCAGCCCTGATCGGCGACGAATCGCGGTCCGTCGGACGTCGAGAATGCCCTGGCGATATCGGTGTCCTCGTCACCAAGCAGGTGGATCGTATAGCCGGTGGCACGCAGGATCTTCCCGGCCGACCCCGAGGACCGGCTCAGCGAGAACGAGACCGTGAGCGGATCGAGGGACACGGACGAGAGGCTGGTCATCGTGAGCCCCACGAGTTCTCCGTCGACCTCCGCCGCGATGAGCGCAACCCCTGCCGGGTGCGCGCGGAAGGCATCGCGGAAATCGTCCGTCATCATCGACATTGCATTCGTCCTTGCTCGTCGGGAGGCCCGCAGCTCCTGCCGACCCGTCGTATCGACGGTACGACTTCGAGTCCGCTTGAAGTCAAACGGCCGGGACCGCCGGCACAGCCGGAACGGCGAGCTACAGCGGCATGATGGGATGCTTGCGCGGCATGTCGAGCCGCTCCTTGTCCTTGAGCTGGGCAAGCGCCCGGCGCAGCACAAGGCGCGTCTCGGAAGGCTGGATGACGGCGTCGATGTACCCTCGCTCGGCGGCCGTGTACGGCGTCGCGACGAACTCGTTGTACATGTTGATCAGGTCCTGGCGCAGCTTCGGACCGTCCTCGCCTGCCGCCTCGATCTGCCGGCGCTGCAGGAGGTCCACCGCGCCCTCGGCGCCCATCACAGCGATGCGCGCCGTGGGCCACGCGTAGTTGAGGTCGCCGCCGCCGAGGTTCTTCGAGCCCATCACGGCGTAGCCGCCTCCGTAGGCCTTGCGGACGATCACGGTGACCTTCGGTACCGAGGCGTCGACGATCCCGTAGAGGAACTTCGCGCCGCGGTGGATGATGCCCATCCGTTCCTGCTCGACGCCGGGGAGGTAGCCGGGGATGTCGACGACGCAGATGATCGGCAGCCCGTAGGCATCGCAGATCTGCGAGAAGCGCGCGGCCTTCTCGGAGGAGTCGACGTCGAGGCAGCCCGAGAGGTGCATCGGTTGGTTGGCGATGATGCCCACTGGGAGGCCATCGACGCGCGCGAACGCGGTGATGATGTTCGGCGCGAAATCGGACGAGAGCTCGAAGATGTCGCCGTCGTCGAACATCCCGAGGAGCACGTCGTGCATGTCGTACGCAGCGTTGTCGGAGTCCGGGATGATCGTGTCGAGACCGCGATCGGATTCCGTGATCTCCGGCTCGATGCCCTGGTTGATCCGCGGAGCCGTCTCGTGCGAGGTCGACGGCAGGAACTGGAGCAGCTCGCGGGTCCACTCGAGCGCGGCCTTCTCGTTCTCGGCGACGTGGGTGACGTTGCCGGCGTGCGCCTGCGCCATCGCGTTGCCGAGCTCCTCGATGGAGATGTCCTCGCCCGTGACCGCCTTGATGATGTCCGGCCCGGTGATGAACATGTACGCCTGCTCGCGGTCCGCCACGACGAAGTCCGAGCACACCGGGGAGTACACGGCGCCGCCGGCGCACTTGCCGAGCATGATCGAGATCTGCGGGACCACGCCGGACGCCTGGTACTGCCGCTTTCCGATCTCGGAGTAGTACGCCAGCGACGTGACGGCGTCCTGGACGCGGGCGCCACCCGAGTCGTTGATGCCGATGATCGGGCAGCCCGTCTTGATGCCGAGCTCCATGATCGCGCACACCTTGCGCCCGAAGCCCTCACCGACCGAGCCGCCGAAGACCGTGACGTCGTGGGCGAAGACCACGACGGGACGACCGTAGATCGTGCCGCGCCCCGTGACCACGCCATCGGTGGGCGGGTTCGAGGCGTTGCCGGGCGACTTGACCATGAGGCCGATCTCCACGAAGGAGCCGGGATCGAGCAGCTGATCGATCCGCTCTCGCGGCGTCGCCTTCCCTGCGGCGGCGCGGCGCTCCTTGGCCCGGTCGCTCCCCGGGTCCATCGCGACGCGCGTCCGCTCCCGCAGGTCCGCGAGCTTCTCCGCCGTGGTTCTGGCTGCAGTCACTCCGGTGGTCTCCTTTTCGTTGATCTGCCGTGGTCCGCGTGCGCCCTACGGGGCGGTTTCTCCGCGCGCGTCGATCGCGGCGAGCCGGCCGCTCAGGTGTGTCCCGATCGTGCCGACCTCCGGCTCGTCCACGATAGCCAAGTGGTCACCGCGACACTGGACAACCTCGAGATCGGCCACGTAGGCGCCCCAGCCGCCGTCGGGATCGACGTGAGCGTAGCGGGGCTCGAGCTCGATCGCGCCGTCGTGCATCCGCTCGGCGCGGTAGAGCACGAAGGGCACCTCGGCGCCCATGCTCTCGAATGCCGACTTGTCCAGGCCCGCGAGGATCTGGTTGTCGACGAACGAGGCGCGCTGGTGCTCGATCACGCCGCCGCCCATCGCGTTGGCGTCGGCACCGAGCGAGGAGAGCATCATCTCGAACAGCCCCTCCTCGCCATTGGCGCGGAGGTATTCCTCGGGCACTTCGATATCGAGCCCATAGGTCTTTTTCGCGAACTCGCCGTAGCGCTTCCAGCGCGCGACGAGCTCGTCCTCCGTGTTCGGCGCTGGCTCCGAGGGCTGCACGGTGTCGAGGAGCGCGAGCAGCGCGACCTCTCCCCCGGCCTCGCGGATCTGGCGCCCGACCTCGAGTGCGAGCGCCCCGCCGAAGGACCAGCCGCCGAGCACCACGGGCCCGTCGCCCGCGAGTTCGCGGACGACCGGCGCGTACTCCGCGGCGCGCTCGGCGAGAGTGCCCTCGAGGCGCTCGATGCCGTAGACGGGCGTCGACTTCGGCAGGCGCGCCACGAGCGGCTCGTAGACCAGCGACGAGCCACCGGCCGCGTGGAAGAGGACGACCGGGGTCTGGCGGCCTTCGCCGTCATCGCCCGTGGTCTTCCCCTCCTGGAGGACCCGCACGAAACCGTCGAGCGGCTTGTCGACGTAGGGGCGCAGGAGGTCGGCCAGCTCGGAGATGGAGCCACAGCCCCTGACGTCTGCGGCCGAGATCTCTCCGCCCGTCCGCTCCGACAGGCGCGTGGACAGGGCGTCGGCCTGGGCGTCGGTGATCTCGGGGAGCGCCCCGAGGACGCCGGGCGCCGCGGCGCCGGTGACCATCGCCCACGCGCCGAACGCCATACGCTCGGTGTCGTCGCGCGGGGCGACATCGGCGGCGCCGTTCGCGGCCGCAACGGACGTAGAGGAGTCCTTCGGGGAATCGGCGGCTGCGGCACCCCCAGCTCCGGCTGCCCCCGCGGCTACTCCGGCAGCAACGCCCGCGCCCCCGGCAGTGCCCTTGCTCGCCGCATCGATCGCGGAAGCGTCGACGGTGCCGCCGCCCGTGGCCTGCTCCGAGGCGATCTGCTCGAGCTCTTCGCGGTTGTTGATCGCGTAGTCGACCATCCGGGCGACGTCGTCGAACGACGCGTCGCGCATGGCCTGCAGCTCGAGCTCGGGGATGGAGAACGTGTGCTCGACGCGGTTCTTGATGCGCACGGCCATGAGCGAATCGAGGCCGAGCTCGAGGAGCGGGAGCTCGCGCGGCAGGTCGGAGGGGTCGTAGCCCATCGAGTTCGCGATGATAGCGAGGAGGCGATCCTCGGCCTTCTCCGCCGACTCCGGGTCCCACACCGAGGACATGTCGACGACGCCGTCGTCGGCGAGCACGTCGGTGTCCGCTGCGGCGCCGCCCGCGGCAGCGGCGCCGCCCTCGGCGAGGCTCGCATCGCCGATCTGGTCCTGCGGCTCGCCGGAGACCTCACCGGCCACCGCCGCCTCCGCGAGCAGCGCGAAGCCGCCCGCGGACTGCGAGTGCACCTGCAGGCTGGCGCCGCCGGGGTGCGGGGTCAGGGTCGTGGTGACCACACCGGACGGCGGGAGCACGCCCGGCCGGTTGATCGCGACGATCCGGGTGCCCGGCGCCACGGCGGCCGCCGCCGCGCCGACGAGCGCGTCGAGGCTCGGCACCGCGTGCGCCTGCACCTGCCAGGCGTGGCGCCCGTCGGGCAGCGCGACGTGCGAGCCGGGCATCGAGCCCTCGCCCGAGCCGCCGCCGAACGAGAGCTGCGGCCACAGCCGCTTGCGCTCGAAGATCGTGCCGGGGACGGGCGCGTATCCGCGCTCGGCCGGGGTCGCGGCGACGCCGGCGCCCTGGCCGGCCCCCTGCCCCGCCTCGGCGGCCGGCCCCCACACCATGTCGATCACGGCGCCCATGTCGATGGGGTGCCCGTGGACGTAATGCGTGCCCAGCGCGAGGAGGAGCGAGTCGACCTCGGACTCCTTGCGCTTGAGTGTGTGGACGAGCGCCGGCTCGGTGAGCCCGGCGTCGAAGACCGTCGACAGGACCGACATCCCGGCGACCGGGTTCGCATTGAACTCGGCGAAGGTCGTGTACCCGGCCTCGACCGCCTTGCGCACGGCGTGCGTGAACCACACGGAGTGGCGCATGCCCTTGACCCAGTAGTCGGTCGCGTGGACCGGCTCGTGGCCTGCTGGGTAGAAGGTCTCCTTGTCGACCGTGGAGAACAGGCCGATGTCGAGCGGGCGGGCATCGAGGCCGGCGAGCTCGGCGGCGAGGTCGCCGAGGAGCATGTCGGTGTCGGAGGTGTGGCCCGCGCCGCGCACCTGGAGCTGGCGGGCGAACTTGCCCTGCTCCTCGGCCCAGGCGACGAACTCGGCGACGGGCTTGGCGCGCCCGCCCACCGTGGTGTGGGTCGGGGCGGCGTAGACCGCGGGCTCGATCGAGGCGAACTCCGGGTGCTCGGCGATGATCTTCGCGATCTCTTCCGCCGAGTACTCGACGAGCGCCATGGCACCGGCGTCCTCGTCGGAGACCGCGGACTCGGCCTCGCCCATGAGGCGCGAGCGCACGCAGATCACGCGCACGGCCTCCTCGAGCGGCAGGCCCCCGGCGGCGTACGAGGCGGCGACCTCGCCCATCGAGTGTCCGACCACGGCCTCGGGCCGGACGCCGAGGTCGCGGAAGGTCTCGACCAGAGCGATTTGGATCGCGAAGATCCCCACCTGTGAGTTCTCGACCTCGTAGGTCTGCGAATCGTCGAGAACGAGCTCCACGATTGAATAGCCGGCCTCGAAGTCGATGAGCTTGTCGACCTCGTCGAGATGACGACGGAACAGCGGGCTCGCCGCGTAGAGCTGCTTCGCCATCTTGCGGTGCTGCGCACCGAAGCCCGAGAACACCCAGACGGCGCCGTTCGCGGCGGGCGCGTCCGCGGCGAGCACGCCGGGCGCCTCGATGCCCTTGGACAGTGCGCGCAGCCCCGAGACGAGCTCGTCGCGGTTGCGGGCGAGGACCGCGCCGCGCGAGCGACCGTGGCTACGGTTCGCGAGGGTCCGCGCGATGCCGGCGAGGTCGAGCTCGCCTGGCGGTAGGCCCTCTACCCATTCGGCGAGCGCGGCCGCCGTCTTCCGACGGCGGGACGGGAGCGGCCCGGAGATCACGAACAGCGAGGGGACCTCGGTGGAGCCCTCGAAGCGGGCGTTCTCCTCGGAAGCGATCGCCGCGGCGATCGAGGCGGGCCCCGCGGAATCGGCACCTTCGCCGTCAGAGGCGTTCCCGCCCTGCTCCGGGGCGTATTCGGAGAGCACCACGTGGGCGTTCGTGCCGCCGAAGCCGAAGCCGGAGACGCCGGCGATGGCCTTGCCCGAGTAGCGCGGCCACGCCGTCTCGTCGGCATCTGCGACGACCCGGAGGCGGGCGGCATCGAAATCGATGTACGGGTTGGGGCCCGCGAAGTTGATGCTCGGCGGCAGCGTGTCGTGCTGCATCGCGAGCGCGACCTTGATGAGCCCGGCGGCGCCCGCGGCGGACTCGAGGTGCCCGAAGTTGGTCTTCGCCGAGCCGAGGAGGGTCGGCTTGTCCTCCGCGCGCCCCTCGCCGAGCACGGCGCCGAGCGCGCCCGCCTCGATCGGGTCGCCGAGGATCGTGCCCGTGCCGTGCGCCTCGATGTAGTCGACGCTCGCGGGGTCGACGCCGGCGTCGGCGTACGCATTGGCGAGCACCTGCGCCTGCGCCTCGGGGTTCGGGGCCGTCATCCCGTTCGAGCGCCCGTCCTGGTTGACGGCGGAGCCCTTGATCACCGCGAGGATCGAGTCCCCGTCCCGCTCTGCATCGCCGCGCCGCTTGAGCGCGAGGAGGCCGCCGCCCTCGGCCCGGCAGATGCCGTCGGCATCCGACGAGAAGGCCTTGATCCGGCCGTCCGGGGACAGCGCGGCGCCGGTCTTCGCGAAGCCCATGGTGGCCGCTGGCGCGACCATCATGTTGACCCCGCCGGCCAGCGCGAGATCGGCCTCGCCGCCGCGGAGCGCCTGTACGGCCTCGTGGACCGCTACGAGCGCCGACGAGCACGCGGTGTCGAGGGTCATGGTCGGGCCGCGGAAATCGTAGGTGTACGAGACGCGGCCGGAGATCACGGAGTTCTGCGAGCCCGTGACGGCGTACGGCGTGGCCGCGCGGGAGTCCGCCGAGATCATAGACTGGAAGTCCGAGGAGGACGCGCCGATGAAGACCCCGACCTGGGCTCCCTTGAGCTCGTTGGCCGGGATGTGCGCATTCTCGAGGGCCTCCCAGGCGAGCTCGAGGGCGAGCCGCTGCTGCGGGTCGACCATCTCTGCCTCTCGGGGGCTCATCCCGAAGAACTCGGCGTCGAAGTCCTTGACAAGGTCCTCGGAGAGCCAGCCCGCGCGGTTCGGCGCCTCGGCGAGAATCTCCTGGACGTGGGCGTCGCCGTCCCACTCGGCCCAGCGGCCCTCGGGGAGCTCGGAGGTCGCGTCGACGCCGCCGGCGAGGATGTCCCACATGCTGCGGGGATCGTTCGCGCCGCCGGGGAAACGCGCGGAAAGGCCGACGATGGCGATCTCGCGGTCGGCCGGGTCGCCGGTCGGCGCGCGCCGCACGGTCGCGGCCGGGGCGGTGACGCCCGCCTCCTTGGGGCCCTCGACGAGGTACTCGGCGAGCGCGGCGATCGACGGGTAGTTGTAGGCGACCGTCGCGTCGAGAGGCCAGCCGAGTTTGTCCTCGAGCTCCCCGGAGAGGGTGACGGCGTCCCGCGAGGACAGCCCGTAGGTCTCGAGCGCGGCGTCGTCGTCGATGCCCGCCGCGTCCTGCCCGGTGGTCTGCGCGACCCAATTGCGGAGCCACTCACGCAGCTGCGTGACTGTCATCTCGTGCTCTGCCATGTGCCGGCGGCCTCCAAACTGTCCTGCGTGGATGTGCGGGTTACGCGATCGATCCGAAGGATGCGATCGATGCCCCGGAACGTGCCTATTGTCTCAATTTAGTCACGACCCGTCGCAGCGGCACCCCAGATGCCTGCGCAGCGCCGATCCCGACGGTGCCGGAATCGGCTCCGAAAGCGATTAAATAGCCGACGGTATATCGTGATCGGCCCCACGCGCTGTTACCCCAGCAGGCCAGGCCCTATTCGCCTCTATTCGCGCGGCAGGAGTAACGAGAGCGCCCGGGTTTGCGCCTCGAAGATCGCGGCGGCGCCGTCGGCCGGCAGAGGTCCCCACTGGCCGAAGACCTCCGCTGTCACGACGCCCACGGTCCCCGCGAACAGCGTCGCGGCCACCGCGAGCTCCTCGGGGGTGGGCTCGGACGGCTCGAGATCGCGCGCCGCCCAGCCGAGCACGTCCCGCGCAGCGTCGGTGAGCTCGATCCGCCTCACGGCGCCCCCTTCGGCTTCTCGATCGGCGGCACCCGATCCCGCCGCGCCCGAACCGGCGACGATCTCGGCGAAGAGCGCGATGACCCGCGTCCCCGGCCCCGTGGTCTCCTCCCCTGGCGCCGCGTAGCCGCGCACCGGCGAGCCGTAGAGCAGCGTCCACCGCTCCGGACGCTCGACCGCCCAGGCTCGGATGCGCCCCGCGACCGCGATATAACGCCGTCGCGGCGGTCGCCCCGCGCCGCCGTCGTCCCCACCGAGCGCGGCCTCGGCGAGGCTCGTGAAGCAGTCGACGAGGAGCAGCGTGAGCAGGTCGTCCCTACTCGCGACGTAGCGATACACCGCCGAGGAGACGAGCCCGAGCTCGCGCGCGACCTCGCGGAGGCTCAGGCCGGCGACGCCCTCCGCGTCGAGCTGTTCGAGCCCGAGCTCGGTGATCCGGCGCATCGTCTCCGCGCGCGCCGCCGCCCGTTTTCCCAGCTTCTGTTCGGGCTTACGCCCCTGCTCCGTCGCCCCCATGGACCACCTCCGACAAAAATAGTGAGCACTGCTCTTGAATTCTAGCCAACAGGGGCCTAGCCTCGGTTTCGAGAGCAGTGCTCACTGTTTCGACATCGACGGGCCCATCGCCCGCGGGAACTCGAAGGGATCGGGAATCATGCGACATCTCGTCATCGGCGAAGGGCAGATCGGCCAGGGGGTCATCGCGGCGGCGCTCGGCCGCGGGGACTCCATCACGGTGTTGCGGCGGTCTGCCGTCACACACGAAGAGGACAGGGCACGTTACGGAGCCATGGCCGAGCGGATCACGCGTGTCGCGGGCGGGGTCGGTGACGCGGCGGCGCTGCGCGAGGCACTCGCCGGAGGCGCGCCCGGCACAGGCGGAGCGGACGGCGCGGAGCCCGTGGGCGTGGTGCACGCGTGCTTCCACAGCTCGGCGTACGACGCGCGTTGGTGGGAGGAGGAGCTTCCGGAAATGGAGCGAGCGACGCTCGACGCCGCTGCGGCCGCCGGCGTTCCCGTGGCGTTCCCCGAATCGATGTACGGGTTCGTCGGCGGGGCCGCGGACCTGCGCGAGGGCGCGGAGTTCTCCCCGCGCGATGCGAAGGGCGAGATGCGGGTCCGGCTCATCGAGGCGCGGCGGGCGCACGCGGCGCGGACGGTGAGCGTCGTCGCCTCGGACCTCATCGGCCCGAGCTGCCTGAGCACGGGCTCGGCGGTCGCGTGCACCACCGTGATCGAGCCGCTCGCCGCCGGCCGGCGCGCCTTCGTGCCGGGCTCGCCTCGGCGGGAACACTCGCTCACCACGATCGGCGACATGGCCGCAGCCATGCTTCTCGCTGCGGAGCACGCGGAGGATCTCGCCAATCGCCCTGAGACCGGCGGAACGGACGCGGTCGTCCACGCGCCCACGGATGCCTCGCGCCAGCTCGCCGAGCTCGTCGCCTTCGCCGCGGAGCGGCTCGGCTCCCGGCGCCGCACGCCCTTCGCGCTGCCGAGGTTCGCCCTGCGCGCCGCCGGCCTCGCTGATCGGACGATGCGCGAGATCGACGGGATCGGCGACCTCTGGTACGGCGATTGCCGTCTCCGCCCCGGAGTCCTGACGACGCACTACGGCCTCGCTCCGACCCCCTGGGACACCGCGGTGGCAGAGACGGTGGATGCCGCGGCCGCCGATCGCGCGGCCGCGCGATCACCGCGGGCGGCGGCCTGAAAACGCCGAGCAAACCAGCCGTGGAAACAGGCCACGGAAATAGACCACGGGGCGGCCGGAATTCCCGCCGCCCCGTGGTGTGTGCTGGGGACCGGATCAGTGCCGGCCCCGACGCTCAGCCGAAACCCCCGCTAGGCGTTCGCGCCGTTCTCGATCGAGGCGCGGAGCATGTCCTCGCGCTCGACGACCTTGACGCGCTCGCGCCCCTCGGAGGTGCCGAGGCTGCGCTCGTGGGCGTCGAGCCGGTGCCAGCCGTCCCACGTGGTGTGCGCGATACCGCGCTCGGCGAAGAGCTTCTCGATGCTCTCCTCTGCGGGATCGGCGGGGGTGGCGAGCTTGCCTGCGGCGAGGTCGTCGAGGATGCACGCGACCGTCTCGTTGGCATCGCCCTTGGTGTGGCCGATGAGACCCACGGGCCCGCGCTTGATCCAGCCCGTCGTGTAGAGCCCGCCGACGACGCTCTTGTCAACGCCCTCACCCTCGACGACGCGACCCGCCTCGTTGGGGATCACGCCCTTCTGCGAGTCGAACGGGACGCCGGGCAGCGGGTCCGAGTAGTAGCCGACGGCACGGTAGACGGCGCCGAGATCCCAGTCGGTGCTCTCGCCCGTGGGGCGGACGTTGCCCGTGCCGTCGAGCTCGTTGCGCTCGGTGCGCAGGCCGACGACCTTGCCGTCCTCGCCGAGGATCTCCACCGGGTTCTCGAAGAAGTGAAGGAAGATCTTGTGCTTCGCGCCGGGCTTGCCCTCCCGGATCGCGTAATCCTCGATGATCGACGCGACCTGGTCGACCATCTTGACGCTGCGGCGGGCCTGGGCAGAGCCCTCGTCGTACTCGATGTCGCGCGGGTCGACGACGACCTCGATGTTCGGCGAGTGGTCGAGCTCGCGGAGCTCCATCGGCGAGAACTTCGCCTGTGCCGGGCCACGGCGGCCGAATACGTGCACCTCGCGCGCCTTATTCTCGCGGAGCCCCTCGTAGACGTTCGCGGGGATCTCCGTGGAGAGCAGCTCGTCGCCGGTCTTCGCGAGGACACGCGCCACGTCGAGAGCCACGTTGCCCACGCCGATCACGGCGACCTTTTCGGCATCGAGCGGCCACGTGCGCGGGAAGTCCGGGTGGCCGTCGTACCAGGCGACGAACTGGGCGGCGCCGTAGCTGCCGTCGAGCTCGATGCCGGGGATGCGCAGGCCGCGGTCATCGGTCGCGCCGGTGGCGAAGATCGTCGCGTCGTAGTGGCGCGCGAGGTCGTCGTGGGTGAGGTCCGTGCCGAAATCGACGTTGCCGAACAGCCGCACCTGCGGCTTGTCGAGCACCTTGTGGAGGGCGTTGACGATACCCTTGATGCGCGGATGATCGGGCGCTACGCCGTAGCGGATCAGCCCGAAGGGCGCGGGGAGACGCTCGAAGAGATCGATGCTGACGCCACCCTCCTTGGCCTCCTCCGACTTCATCAGCGCATCGGCGGCGTAGATGCCCGCCGGTCCCGAGCCGATGATCGCCACGCGCAGCGGCCGGCCGAGGTTTGTCTCGTTCGACATGCCCTTCGCCTCCTTGGAGTCTGTATCCGTATGCCCTGTGCAGATGCACTGTGCGGGCGCTTTCTCGAGTACCGCGGCAGCTCCTGTGACTCGAATCACTATCTACCTGCGGTTTTCTACCTACACCAATAGTAGACCGACCTGTCTACTCGGTGCCAGTCGCCACTGGAAGTCTCTCGGCGAGGCGCCTCCGGAACGCGGGCGATCCACCCGGATACGACCAGCTAAGACACGCGGAACGAGCGGCTGTGCCACCCGGAAGCGCCGTCGGGGGCGGGCGCCGCCTGCGCCTCGGTCTGGAGGTTCCCCGCCCCGTCGTAGGCACGGACCGTGACCGTGTGGACCCCCGGCGTCGCGTCCCACTCGAACGACCACATCCGCCAAGCGTCCACCGAATAGGCCTCGGCGAGCTGCGCCCTCTCCCACGGCCCCTGATCGACCCGCACCTCGACG
>NZ_DAINST010000030.1:0-20321 GCF_036741115.1 Dietzia sp. | reverse complement strand
ACCTCGACGCGGCTCACCCCGCGGTGCTGAGCCCACGCGGTGCCCGCGAGGACGTTGCGGCCGGCGTCCAGCCTGCGGCCGTCCTTCGGCCTGTCGATCCGCGATGCCGTCTTGATCGGCCCCTTCTCCGACCAGCCTCGCGACGACCAATAGGCATGCGCCTGGTCGAATCGTGTGACCTCCCAGTCGACCACCCATTTCGTCGCCGACACGTAGCCGTAGAGCCCGGGGATCACCTGCCGCACGGGATAGCCGTGCTCGACGGGAAGCGGCTCGTCGTTCATCCCCACCGCGAGAATGGCGTCGCGGCCGTCGACCAGCGCGGCGAGCGGGGTGCCGCACGTCCACCCGTCTGCCGAGGTCGACAGGAGCATGTCGGCGTCCGGGGAGACCCCGGCCTCGGCGAGCAGCTCGGCCATGGGGAAGCCGGTCCACTTCGCGTTCCCGGCGAGGCCGCCGCCGACCTCATTCGACACGCAGGTCAAGGTCACCACAGCCTCTTTCGCCGTGCGTCGCAGCAGCTCATCCCACGAGACCGTGATCTCGCGCTCGACCATCCCGTGGATCCGCAGCGACCAGTCCGCGGCCGTGACCGCCGGGACCCGCAGCGCCGTATCGATCCGATAGAACTCGTCGTTCGGGGTGAGGAACGGCGTCGCGCCTTCGAGGTTCGCGGCGACCTCGACACCCGCAGGGATCGGGCGCGCCGCGAGCTCCGGCCGCACCCCGGGGAGCGCGAAGGCCAGCCGCTCGGCGACGACGTCCCCCGCGCTCCTTGCCAGCGCGCCGCCGAGCGCGTAGGCGGTCGCGGCGAGCGCAGCCGCTCCGCCGAGCACACCGAGGAAGCGGCGCCGATCCGGCGACGCGGCGCCCGGTCGGTTTCCGGCCCCGGCGCCGGCCCCCTTGCGGGCCCTGGCTCCGGTCGGCTCGAGGAGCGCCACGCCCCAGCGAAGCACCGCAATGCCCGCGGCCCCGCCGAGCAGGGACGGGACGAGCCACACCCATGACGCCGGAGGCCGGGTCACTTCGGCGGCCGCGCCGACGAGAGCGAGGGCGCCGATGAGCACCGACCCCAGCGGGCGCCCCGGGCGCTCGGCGAGACCGCCACCCGCCGTCAGGACGACGAGTATTGCCCCCATGCCCGCGAACAGCGCCGCCTTGTCGGCGGTGCCGAAGGTACGAATCGCGAACTCGCGCATCGCCGTCGGCGAGAGGTCGACGACGGCATCGCCGACCGCGACCACCGGCGAGGCGTCCGGAGCGAGCCCGCCGGCGACGAGATGACCGACGGCGGCGACGATGGCTGCCGCGACGATCCCGAGCAGCGCGCGGAGGGCTCCGTCCCCGCGACCGCCCGCGCCCGGGGCTGCAAACGTGCCCTTCTCGGCCGCACCGCCGCCCGTCTCCTGCTCGACCAGCCGCTCGGCCATGTCCCGTTCCCTTCCGGTCGGTTCCGACCCGTGCGCTCCCGGGTCCCCGTACGGGATTCGGAGGCGCCGGGCGAGCGGATGGGACCCATCCGGGACGGCTCGGGCCCCGAAGCCCCGGGCGGAAGCAACCGGATTCTCACGACCCAGGAGGTCATCATGTCCCCGAACCGCACCATCCCCCGCACCTATTTCCGAGCCGGCGGCGCCGCTCTCACCGTGGCCGCCGCGCTCGCCCTCGCCGCCTGCTCGTCGGGGGACTCGGGAGGCTCGGACGCCTCGACCTCGATGAGCCCGCCGATGTCCTCGTCGATGTCGTCGGAAACGTCGTCCGACATGTCCGCCCCGATGTCCCAGCCGATGGGCGCGGGAATGTCCGCGGGAATGTCAGAGGACATGTCCGGGTCGATGGCCCCATCGATGGATCCCTCGTCGACCTGCTCCCCCGGCTCCGACAAGATGTCCGATTCGATGTCGGATCCCAAGCCCGATCCCGAGTCCAGCGACATGAAGGGCGATGCATCGGGCGATATGTCCGGCGCCATGAGCTCCCCGATGGCCATGCCCGAGTGCTGAGCCGCCCGAGGCGGCCGCCACGCCGGCTCAATCGAGCGCGACGGCCGCCATGGGCTCGCCCGTGGGAGCCGCGGCGGGTGGCCCGCTCATGGGTTCCTCCGTGATCATGACGTCGGAGGTCCCCGCCAGATCGACGATCGAGGCCACCACTGTCTTGCCGTCGGAGCCCATGGCCACGGCGCCCCCGGAGACCATGCTCCCGCCCTTCCGGCCGAACCACGAGGTGTATCGCATCCCGTCCTTCGGTGCGGGAAGACCGGAGAACTCGATTACCGCCTTATTCATGTCGTCCGAGCGCATGAGCTTCGCCATGCCATCCGGACCCGAGGGCATCTCCTCGACCGCCGCGTCCGACGCCGCCATGATCTCGGCGGCCATGGACGCCGGATCGCCCGGCGCGGCGGAGCTCGCGCCGCCGGGACCAGCGGGCGCCGACGAGCCTGCCGGGTTCCCGCCACCTCCGCCGGGTTCGGCCCCCTGCTCCCCGCCGTGCCCTGTGACGACCGCGATCCCGCCGCCGAGCGCGAGCGCCGCGGCCGCAGCGGCAATGGCCCCGCGGGCCCACCAGTTGCCCGAGCCATCGCCGCGCCGCTGCTGTCGCTGCCGGAACGCATCCGGGCCACCAGCTACCCCGGTCCCGGGTCGCCGCGCGACCCCGTCGAGCACGGCCGTGCGCAGCCCCTCCGGAGGTTCGGCGTCGATCCCCGCGCCCTCGACGAGCGCGGCGGCCGCGTCCCTGGCATCGGCGATGCGGCGCAGCGCGCGCTTCCGCTCGGGCCCCTCCGCAGCGTCGATCGTCGCCTCTACGCGGCGGTGTTCGTGCTCGTCGAGCGCATCGATCGCGTACAGCTCGAGCTCGCCGTCTTCCAGATCCCGCAGGTCTTCCCGCTCGTCACGTCCGGTACTCATGCGCCCACACCCCCGAGGCAGATCTTGAGATTGCGGAGTCCGTCCCTGATCCGGGATTTCACCGTGGGTAGCGCGGCGCCGACGTGCTCGGCGACCTGGCTATAGGTCCTGCCGTCGAAATAGGCGAGCTCGATCGCCTCGCGCTGCTTCCCGGTGAGCCCATCGATGCACTTGCGCACGTCGAGCGAGCGGCGCTCGGCGTCCACGGTGGACACGACCTCCTCGGCGACGTCGCGCTCGCCGTCACGGTGCATGGCTGCGTCGCGAAGGTCCCTGCGGCGCGCGGCGCTCTCGCTCCTGACCCGGTCGACGGCTCGCCGGTGCGCGATGGTGAGCATCCAGCCCAGGGCGCTGCCTTGGGAGCGATCGAAACCATCGGCCCGGTCCCAGATCTGCAGATACGTCTCCTGCACGATCTCCTCGGCGAACCCCGGATCGCCGACGATTCGGAGGACGAGGCCGTAGATCCGCCGCGAGGTGGCGTCGAAGAGCTCGGCGAATGCCGCCGGCTCTCCCCGCGCCGAGGCGGCGAGGAGGGCGTCGAGCCCGTCGGACCCATCCCCGCCGCCGGAGAGCACGAGGGAACCCCCTTCGCCCAGTGGCAGCCCCGATTGGCCGGGGTTACCCGGCGCACCTCCCGAACGCGGCCTTACCATGCACATCCCTTCCGTCGAGCGCGGAGGGCGCCCGCGCCCGAAACCCACCGCGCGAATCGCGGCACGGGGCGTCCCGCCCGACTATTCGGAGCGGCGAGCCGGGCGGATGGGCCCTATGGGCGAGAGATTAGTCCTCGAGGTCCGGGAATGCGGTCTGCTGGTAGCCGCCGCGCAGGGTTCCGTCGATGTATTCCTTGCGGGTCGCGCGCCGCGCGATCTTGCCCGAAGACGTGCGCGGGATCGAGCCCGCGGGCACGAGGAGGACGTCCTGTGCGTGCACTCCGTGGGCCTCGGAGATGCCCTTGCGCACGGCCTCCGCGATCGGTGCGGGATCGGCCTTGCCGGCGCCGGGGGCGCGCTCGGCGACGAGCACGAGCGTCTCCGAGCCGTCGTCGGCAGCGATCTCGCGGCCGTTGCGCGCCTCGGGCGGCAGCTGGTTCGCCGGCACCGAGAAAGCCGCGACGAAGTTCGGGCGCAGCGCCGCGGACTCGGCCTGCGCCGTGCCCTCGATGTCCTGCGGGTAGTGGTTGCGCCCGTCGACGATCACGAGATCCTTGACGCGGCCCGTGATGTAGAGCTCGCCCTCGTGGTAGACGCCGTAGTCGCCGGTGCGGAGCCAGCCGGCGTCCTCGGGAACGGTGCCGAACTCGCTCGAGGCGTGCGTGCCCTCGTCCAGGCGCGAGACGAGGCGGTTCGCGAACGTCTCGTGCGACTCCTCCGGGCGCTGCCAGTAGGCCTGGCCGATATTGGCACCGTGCAGCCAGATCTCGCCGACCCGGTCGTCGGGCAGCTCCGCGCCGGAGCCTGTGTGCACTCCGTCGTCATCCAGCTCGGGATCCACGATCACGGCCCACTGGGACGGCGCGATGTAGCCGCAGGCCACCTGCGGGATCGCGTCGGGGTTGCCCTCGGCTGCCTCGGGCGAGAGAACGGTGAACCGGCCGGCGCCAAGCTCGTGCCGGTCGACATCGACCACGAGCGGCGCATCGCCCTGGCGCGGGGACGAGACGAACAGCGTCGCCTCGGCCATGCCGTAGGACGGCTTGATGGCGGTGTCCCGCAGTCCGTACGGGGCGAACGCCTCCTGGAATGCGCGGATCGACGCGGGTGTGACCGGCTCGGAGCCGTTGATGATCGACGTGACGTTGGAGAGGTCGAGCTCCTCGCCCTCGGCCGGAAGACCACGCTTCGCGGCGTGCTCGAACGCGAAGTTCGGGGCCGCGGCGAACACTCCGTCGGACTCCGGGTAGGAGGCAAGCTCGCGCACCCAGCGGCCGGGGCGCTGGACGAACGCGCGCGGCGACATGATCGAGACGAACGCCCCGGCCATGGCCGGGAGGATGACGCACAGCAGGCCCATGTCGTGGAACAGGGGCAGCCACGTGACACCCGAGCACGAGGACGTGAGCCCGAGCCCCGCCATGAGCTGGAGGACGTTGGTGCACACGCCTCGGTGGGTGATCTCCACGCCGGCGGGCGTGCGGGTCGAGCCCGAGGTGTACTGCAGGTACGCAATGTCCGAGCCCGTGAGGTCCGGGCGCGTCCACGAGGTGCCGAGCTCGCTGGGGATGGCGTCCACCGCGACGATGCGCGGGCGTTCGCGGGCCGGGAGCTCGCGGAAGAACTGGCGCACACCCGCGGCGGACTCCGAGGCCGTGAGGATCACGGCCGGGCGGCAGTCGCCGAGCACGGCGTGGAGGCGGTCCTTGTGGCCCGGCTCGTCCGGATCGAAGAGCGGGACGGCGATGAGCCCCGCGTGCATCGCGGCAAAGAAGGAGACGACGTAGTCGAGGCCCTGCGGCGCGAGGATCGCGACGCGGTCGCCCGGCTTGGCTACCTGCTGGAGGCGCGCGGCAATCGCGTGGAGGCGCGCCCCGAATCCGGCCCACGAGAGATCGTGCTGCTCGCCCTTGCGGGACGAGGAGTAGTCGTTGAAGCGGAAGATGAGGGAGTCGGCGGCCGGATCCTCAAGTGCCCTGGACGCGTTGGCTTCCACGAAGTCCACGAGCGTGGCGCTTTCCGGCAGGGCGATGGCCCCTGAGCCGTCGAGGAACTCGTCGTATTCCACGTGCCTAGTACTCCATTCTTGTCGTCGTCCACGCGGCGGCCGCCGCGAATCACCCGCCCGCGTGCGGGCTCCCTCGCGCACGTGCCTCGCCGCGGGAGGGATCGACGTCGATCATCGCCGGGTCGGTGATCACTCATCGACTGTGCATGTACCGCCGGACTGACTGTCTCCGCCCGACGGACATTTATTACATCCGTTCATGATAAATGAGCTCCGCGCGCTTACGTCCAAGCAGACAACGGGGCCCGAATCTAAAGACTCTAGCGTGGAAAGTGTGGTCCCCACCATTCGTCGGCGTGCCCCGCGCGCCCCTCCCGGCCCATCACGAGTGCGCGATGTGCTCCGCGCCGTCGACGAGGCCTTGGATGTGCTCGCGCGTCCACTCGGTCGCCGTGCTCCCGGGGATCACGTCCGGGTTGGTGTCGTACTGCGCGTGGATGGCGTTGTTGTTGAGGAACTCGGTGAACCGCGCGGCCCCGTCGTTGACGGTGAGCGGCGCATTGCAGATGAGGTCCGGCTGCGCGCAGAGGGACTGTGTCTTGTCGGCGAGGTCGCCGAATCCTCCGGGCCGCGCGCCCGTCATGGTCGCGCCGGCGATGATCTGCGTGAGCCCCGAGGCCGGCTGCAGCGTGATCTCCATGCCCTGCCCGTCGCCCGGGACATTGCCGGGCCCCGGCGTGCCGAGGTCGCGACGGCCGTCGGCGATGAGGACCACGCCCGCGACCGAGTCCGCGGGGACCGGCCCGTTGCCCGTCCCGATCTCGTTGTCGAGGTCCCCGGCGATGACGGCGCCCTGCGAGAATCCCAGGAGGACGAAGCTCGTGTAGGGGCAGTGCTCGTGAGTCGCCGCGAGCTTGGCGCGGAGCTTGTCCTTGCCCTCTTCCCGCGAGGCGTCGTAGGTGACGTCCTGCGGCCGCTGCGGGTTCCGGAACTGCGCCGTGTAGGGAACGGTGTACGTCTCGAGCCGGGCGGAATCGTTGGCCTCCGCCAGCGGCCCCGTGACCTTGAGCAGCAGCGAGTTCGGGTTCGCCGAGGGATTGACCGGTTCGTCATTCGCCGCGGACTCCCACGTGCCCGGCACGGACAGCAGGCTGACATCGGGGCAGTCCGCCGGCTGAACTCGGCCTGCGCCGTCATCCGGTGCTGCCGTTCCCGTCCCGGGACCGGGCTCGGGACCCGTACCGGAGCCGCCCTGCCGGGAGAGGAACCAACCGATGCCGAGGACGAGCAGGACGACGGCGATGAGCACGCCGAGGACGAATCCGAATCCCCGGCCGCGGGGCTTCTGCGCCATGGCGTGGTTCCTTTCCGATGGTCTTCCGTGGACTCGGGAGCGCTCGCGAGGACCTGCGTGGGCTCACGAAGGGGCGCGAAGACTCCCGGTGCCGCGCGGCGCGGGTGACCGCTCGGGGCGGAGGCGAGAGAGTGCGTCGCGCGAATGCCCGATAGTAGAGGCCGCGGCTATGCCGGAGCTGAGGCGACCGTAAAAGCTCCCGGGCGGCGCTACGGGCAGAGCTGGGTCGACGAGGCGTCGATGATCTCCTGCGCCACCTGCTCCGGATTGCCCTTCGCGGCGCCAGCGGCGACGAGCTGCCCCGCCATCGCGTTGGCGAGGGTCGTGGTCTCGTCGGCCGCGCCGCCCGTGGTGCGGATCCGGCAGATGTTGTTCCCCGCCGCGACGAGCTCGAGCTGCAGGTTGTCGGGGGTGATCCCGTTATCCTTGAGAGAGTCGAGGTACGACTTCTCGCGCGCCCCGACCTCCGGGGTCTCGAGCCCCGGGGCATCGCTGGGTACGGGCTCGGGGGACTCGGGGAAGCCGCCGCCGTCGGGCGCCGCGGAGGCCGAGGTGCGCGAACCGGCGCTCGGCGGCGGCGCGAGGGTCGGGGACTCGGGGCTGCCGGAGACGGTGGAATCCCCCGAGCCGCAGCCCGCGAGGACCAGCGCCGCCACCGCCAACGCGCCGCCCGCCGTCATACGGGCAGAGTTCCGGAAGATGGGGCGGGGGAGGGTCATGACTTCTCAATCTTTCCGTTGATCAGTCGGATCGTTCCGTGCTCGAACTCGATCTCCTGCCCGCCGCCAGGGACGGAACGGACATCGGACTTCGGGTAGCCGAAGCGGCCGTTCTCGTAGCCGTCCTGGCCCCAGGCGTCGAAGATCTGGCCCGTGGGCACGATGTGCGCGCCCGTGGCCTCGGACCAGTAGATCGAGCCGTTCTCGAACTTCGTGAGCGCACCGCCGGAGAGCGGGATCTCCGAGGAGACCGGGTATCCGAGGTCGCTGTTCTCGTAGCCGGCGTCCTTGTACTTCGCGAGGATCGCGCCCTTGAGGAACTCGGGGTCGCCGTCGGCCGACTGGAACACCGTGCCGTTCTGGAAGCCCTGCGCGACCCCGTCCTTGTTGGGGTTCCGCACGGCGTCCGTGACAGGGTAGCCGAGCTCGCCGCCCTCGGAACCCTTGTCCTTCCACAGGTCGGCGATCTTTTCCGTGACGGCGTGCGCGCCCGTCTTCGGCGACCAGAAGATCGCGCCGTGCTGGAACGTGGTGAACCGGCCCACGCCGTCCTTGGTCCGCTGCTCCGAGGAGGTCGGCAGGCCGAGCTCGCCGGAGGGGCCGCCGTCCGCCTGGTACGCGGCGCCGATGGCGCCGACCACGGCGTTCGCGCCGGTCTCGGGAGACCAGAACACGCGGCCGTCGCGGAAGTCCTGGGCGCGGCCGCCCTGGACGTCGTACTCGCCCGTGAGGCAGTCGCCGAGCGCGGCGTTGCCGTCGCGCAGCGCCTTGATGTCGCCGACAGTCTCGCACTTCGGAGCCTCGGCATCGACGCCGAGCGCCGCGGCGGCCTGCGGCCACGCCTGGGTCATCTCGAACTGCCAGTACGGCCACGAGTGGGTGCCCGAGGGGCGGAACCGGCTGGTCACCTCGACGCCCTCCTTCTTCGCCGCGTCGACGAAGTTCTGCGAGGTCATCCTGGCGAGCAGCTCGAGGCCGTAGCCGGCGAAGTTGTCGGGGATCCCGGTGATCGGCGAGGGCTTGTCCCACGGGCCTGTGCTGCCCGAGCCCGCCGAGACGTACAGCGAGGTGCCCTTGAGGCGGTCGACGAGGAGCTTGGGATCGTGCTCACGCCACGTCTCGCCGCCGAGCGGGCCCCACATGTCCTCGGAGCGGTAGCCGCCCGCGTCGGTCTGCGCGGCCTTGATCGCCTCGGGCATGCCGTAGCTCGTGGTGTCGAGGTAACCGGAGAAGCTGCCCGCGAACTGGTACATCCCCTGCTTGCGCGCTGCGAGATCCATCGCGGCCGTGCCGCCCATCGACAGGCCGACCACGCCCGCGCGGTCGTTGAGCCGCCAGTCCTTCGCCACGAGCGGGGGGAGCTCGGAGGTCATGAACGTCTCCCACTGGTACGGCTCGCCGTCCTTCGCGGGGTTCTGCCAGTCCGTGTAGAAGCTCGACTCCCCGCCGACGGGGAGAACGACCACCGCGTCCTTGGAGTCGAAGAAGTTCTCGAGCTGGGTCTCCTTGGTCCAGCCGTTCTCCGTGTTTTCCGCGCGGAGCCCGTCGAGCATGTAGAGCGCCGGGTATGTCCGTTCCGGATCGGAGTTCCACGAGCGCGGCAGCAGGAGCTGCACCTGGATCGTGCGCTTCATCGCCGGGGACTGCACCCACAGCGCCACCTTGCGGTCGCTGAGCCAGTCGACGCGCTCGAGGCGGACGCCGCTGGGCACGTCTGAGTTCGCCGCGGGGCGCTGCGTCTGGCTCGAGGGCTGGGCGTCGGCCGCTGCCGTCTGCCCGGCCGTCGCGGCAGGCGCGGTTGACGGCGGAGCGCTCGTCGCCGAAGAGGAGGTGCTCGCTCCCTGGGCCTCTGCCTGGGGAGCCCCGTTGCCCGGCTGCCCGGTGGCCACGCCCACGGCGAGCGGGGCGGCGACGGCGATGGCGACGACGGGCACGAGGCGGAGCTGCTTGCGGTTCCAGGTCAACGAACCGCGACGGGGGGTGCCCGACTGCAACCCGGTTCGTGGGGAAGACCCGCGCTGTGCGGAAGCCTCGCGGCGCGATGAGTTCATATGTGCTGGCGCTTTCTCTTTCGACCCCGCGGCGCGGGCGGCGATGGACGTCGACTCTTCTTCGTGCGCGCGGCGACGTGTGCCGGCCGGAGCCCCGAGGAGCGACCGGCGCGGTGCGGCGACGTGCGCGGAAGGCCCGACGGCGGCCGCCCGTGAGTTCCCCGCTCACGGGATGCCCGACGAGAAAACCGGGGCCCTGTGCGTATCAATTTACGCCCAGGGCCCCGGTTTCCGTCCAGGCGACTCGCGCCCAGAGCAAAAAATCTTAAGTTGTGGTCGAGACTTTCGCGGCGGCGTTCACGCCGTTCCGGCCCCGACTCGATCCGCTCTGGATCTACATCGGCGAACGACCCTTGAGGACGTCGAGGATCTGCTGCTCGCGCGCCGTCTTGAGATCGTCGTTCCAGTACGGCCAGCCGTGGATGCCGGTCGTGCGGTAGTCGAACGTCGCCTGGTTCGGCGCCTGGTTGAGCGTGTTCTGGAACGCGATGGTCGAGCCGCGCGAGAGGCCCTCGAGGACGATGCCGTTGAAGGTGTTGAACACGGCCTGGAGGCTGTCCGGGTTGTCGTACTGACCCGGGATCGCGGAACCGGCGGTGAGGAACATCGGGATGTCGCGGAGACGGTCGGCCATGAGCAGCGGATCGTTGGCGCCCCAATCGGGTGAGCCCGGAGGGCCCCACATCGCGAACGGATCACACTTGCACTGGTCGAACATCGCCAGCGGGATCATCGAGTACATGCCGGGTGCCGTCGGGTTCATGTAACCCGAGAAGACCGAGACCTGCTTGAACTGGTTGCGGTGCTTCGCGGCGAGCGACGCCGCGGCCGAGCCGCCCATCGAGAGGCCGGCGATCGCGTTGTTCGTCGCGTCGACGTGGAAGCTCGAAGAGAGGTACCCGGGGAGCTCCGAGGTGAGGAAGGTCTCCCACTGGTAGTTGTACTGCTGGCCGTTGATGTCGACCGGGCGCTGCCAGTTGGAGTAGAACGACACCTGGCCGCCGACGGGCATGACCAGCGTGATGTTGTCGTTGATGAACGTGCGCTGCGCCTGCGCATCGTGCGTCCACGCGTTCCAGTCGTCGCGGGCGCGGAGGCCGTCGAGGAGGTAGAGGCTCGCGGTGGCGCTGTAGAGGCGGGCCGGCTGGACCTGGACCTTGATGTGGCGGTTCATCGAGGGCGACCAGACATCACAGAGCTGGACCCAGGACTGGACCCCGTCCCACACACAGCCCGGACGGAGGTTGCTGCGGTTGCCCTCGGGATCCTCGCCGCCGGGGGGCAGTGGAGCGCCCGCCTCGGGGTTGAGCCCCTGCTGCTGCGGGGCAATCTGGGAGTCCGCGCTCTGTGCGTATGCGGGGCCGGCGGCAGAGGCCACGCCGATCGCGGTGGCGATGGCGAGCGCACCGGCGGCGAGCTTGCGGCGCAGGCTGCTCGCGGAAGTCGCGGCGTTGGTCATCAAGTGCTCCTCAAAAGTGTTTCTTGCGTTCGGCTCTAGTACCGAATCCCCTCGGCGGACCTTGCGGCCCGAACGACTGCAGGACTGCGCCGCCTCCCTGATTCCGCAGGCCTTGCGGCACCCTCGGGAAAATTGCGCACTGTTACTGTCGCGCAAATTGGGACTAGCGTTACAGAACTATCCTGAATCGAGCTTAAAGCGTTATTAAGTTGATACCGAACCCGTTCGAACACTACCGGGGAATGGCATCCAGGTCCACTTCGGGGGGCATGGGGAGCCCGCAGCGCTGAACCTCGTACGCAGGGATCCTGTTGATCCGGTATTCCGCAAAGGCGAAGGCGTTCTTGAGATTGGCCTTCCGCCGCTCGGGTGTCAACGGATCCATATACGACTTGCGCAGCTCGACCGTCGCCGGACACGTGAGCGCCACCTTCGCCTGCTCGTACCAGTCGGGATCGGCCCACTCCGGGAGGTTGTGGAGATTCTCGATCAGCCCCGAATCGGCGAGGAACCAGTCGAGCGGGAGGTACTTGTCGTGGCCGATCCGGCCGTCGACCATGCGATCCGTGTGCGCCGCTAGCGGGTTCGAGAGCCCGACGGTATCGAGCACCCGGACGTCGAGCGGGAGATTCATGCTGGTCATGCCGAGGTTGAGGAACACCACTGTCTTCTGTGGGTCCTCGGGCGTCTCGAAGGGCTGCAGACCGGGCAGCGGGTGATCGAGCGCGACGACGTCCCAGCGGTCCTGCGCGCCGCCTACGGGTAGGAACACCGCGCCGGTCTGGTTGTCGCGCACCTGCTGCACCAGCTCGCGCATGCGCGGGAAGTCGAGGTAGTCGCGTGCGAGCAGCGGGTTCTTGTGCCCGGTGCGCTGAAGGTAGAAGGCACGCTCGTCGACGATCCCGTCAGAGGTGATCGACTCGGGCTTCTCCGGGAAGGCCTGGTTTGAGAAGGTCACCGCGAGGGCCCAGCCGGCGACGACGAGCCAGCACACCGCGAGCACGGGGGCGAGGATCCGGAGGCGACGGATCTCGGCGGGGTCGGCGGACTCGCCGGGGTCGCCCCCAGTGCGTACGGCCGCCGCGCGCACCGGGATGGGCAGCACCGCGATGGGCAGGAGGAGCGTGAAGAGCGGCGGGAGCAGCACGCGGCCGTGCATGAAATCGCCGCCAACGCGGACCGAATACACCGCGAGCACCAGGCCGACGATCACGAACAGTGCCGTGACAGCCGACGTGGAGCGGAGCGGCGGGACGAGCCCCCGGAGGCCCTCGCCCTCCCGGCCGACCTCACGGTCGCCAACCGCCCGGCTCTCCCCCGCCTCTGACGACGAAGCCCCTGCGCCACCGACACGGCTGCGGAGCGCGTAGGCCGCGGCGGCGATCGCCACGATCCCCACCACCGCGGGAAGCACGAGCACGTACGGCTGGGCGAGATCGCCGAGGTACGAGAGCCCCTGCCCCCACTTCGATCCGCCGGCATCCTTCGCCACGGCGGTATTGGGGTAAGGCAGGCCGTAGTAGCTCATCCGCCACACCTGGTACACCACCGGGATCGCGCCGGCGAGGACCACGAGCCACACGCGATGCAGTATCGACTGGCGCGAGAAGAACACGAGGGCGAGGAGCGCGGCGGCGACGATCGCCATCTCCGGCCGGACCAGCGGGCCCAACCCGGCGACCACGGCGAGCACGACGGTTCCGCCCCCGGGGAAGCCGAGCGCGAACTCGCTGTGCGGGGCGCGAGCCCACCGCTGGGCGAGGAACCAGCACAGGGCGATCCAGGCGATCACAAGGCCGGTCTCGAGGCCCGAGGTGGCGAAGTCCTTCGCGGGAGGAAGGACGATGTAGACCAGCGTCCCGAAGGGCAGCATGAGCACGCCCGCCGTCATCCGCCCGTGGAGACGGCCGGGATTGCGGAGCGTGCCCGCCCACATGATCCGCGCGCCCCACATGGCGAAGACGATCGCGAGCAGGGAGGTCGACAACGCTGCGATGAGCGCGACGATCTCGATCTGCGGCAGCTGCATCACGCGCTGCATCGCGTAGATGAGGAAGGTCCACAACGTCGAGGTGTTCGCTTCGACGCGCTCGCCCGCGTTGAACACCGGGCCGTTGCCGGCGAGCATGTTGCGCACCGTGCGGAGCACGATGAGCCCGTCGTCTGCGATCCAGCGGCGCTCCCACGCCCCGGCGAAGAACAACGCCGCCGTGACCGCGACGGACAGCCAGAACACCAGGGGAGCCCAGCGCGCACGCGCGAAGGCCGCGAGCCCGGCGCTCGGCGTGGCCGGCCGGCTCGGCGGTGCGGTGGCTGTGGTGTCTGCGGAGGTCTTCTCCCCCGCGAGGGCGCTGCTCACTATCGGTGTTCTCTTCTGTGCTGCGACGCCCGGCCTTGCGGCCCTGGAGGGCGTCGGGCCGGACCTAGTTGAGGGCGGGGATGAGGTAAAGGCCGATCGCGGCGATGATCACCCAGGCGACCGCGAGGACCTGGAGCACGCGGTCCCCGAATGCGATCTTCTCGGGCTCGCCGGCCGAACCGGTGTCGACGTCGACCGCGTAGCGGAGGATCGCGACCGTGAAGGGGACGATGGAGATCTGCAGCCAGATCGCGGCATCGGGATAGTTCGGATCGCCGCCGCGGTCGTACGCCCACAGCGCGTAGCAGAGCACGAGCACCGTGGCCGAGAGCGTCCACACGAAACGCAGGTAAGTTGCGGTATAGCCCTCGAGCGCCTTACGGATCTTCGCGCCGGTCTTCATGTGATACCTCATCTCGGCGTAGCGCTTGCCCGCGGCCATGTAGAGCGAGCCGAACGCCATGACCAGTAGGAACCACTGGGAGATGTGCACCTCGGCGGCAGCGCCGCCCGCGATGGCGCGGAGGAGGAAGCCCGAGGAGACGAAGCAGATGTCGAGCACCGGCTGGTGCTTGAGCCCGAAGCAGTAGAGGAGCTGCAGGACGATGTACACCGCCGCGACGATCGCCAGCGAATACGAGGCGAAGAGCACGGAGATGACGATCGCGGCGATGATGAGCACCGCGGCCATGGTGTAGGCCACGGGCACCGGCAGGACGCCGGCGGCGATCGGCCGGAAGCGCTTGGTGGGGTGCTGGCGGTCGGCCTCGACGTCCATCGCGTCGTTGATGAGGTAGATCGACGACGCCGCCATGCAGAACACGACGAAGGCGATGGCCACCTTGAGCAACACATCGGGATCGGTGAGCATCTCGGTGCCCGCCGCGGCGGGCGCGGCGATAACGAGGACGTTCTTGACCCACTGCTTCGGTCGCAGCGCCTTGATCATGCCGTCGAGGAGGTTCTTCGGCGGCGCGCCCTCCCCCTCGGACTCCGCCGCGTCCTCGCGCTCGTTCGCCGTGTGCGGCTCGGAGCCCCAGACGTACTCGGTGTGGTGGAGGTCGTCGGCCTCGGTCTGCATGCCGCGGCTGCGGGCCTGCTCGTCTTCGGCGCGCTGTGCGCTCTCGTTCTCGCTCATCGCGGTCCCCTATCGGTCACCAAAGCTGCGGGGAGGAGGCCCATGGCCCCCGCCCGGGAAAGGAATTCGGGCGCAAGACGCCGCGAGGCCACGGCGCTCGCCGCTCCGAGTGCGGCCCCGCCCATGACGTCGGACGGGTAGTGCACCCCGAGCGTGAGCCGGCTCGCCAGCATCGCGGGAATGAGTGTCGCCGGGATGAGGACCTTCGCGCGCGGGTTCCCCGTCGCCTCGCCCGCCAGCAGGGCGAACGCCGTCGTCGACGTCGCGTGGGAACTCGGGAAGCTCATCTTCGACGGAGTTCCAACGCCGACCCGGATCGCCGGGTGGTGGGGCCGCTTGCGGCGGACGATGCGCTTGACCACCACCGAGGCCGCGTGGGCCCCGAAGGCGCCGGCGCCCGCCGTCACCCATGCGGTGCGCCGCTCCGGCTGGAGCCAGGCCCCGAACGCGGAGAGGGCGACCCAGCCGATCGCGTGCTCGCCGGTATGCGAGAGCGCGGTGGCGATGCCCATCGAGCCAGGCACGGCGCGCAGCACGTTCTGCAGCTCCGCGAGGAGGGCGGCCTCGCCGGTCGGGGGCCCCGCGGCGGGAGCTCTGCCGGCGGTGCCGGCCGAGCCGGCGGCGTCGGCACCGCCGGTGCCGGCACTACCGACGTGCTCATCAGGCGTCGAAGACACGGCTCCAGGCCTCCTTGGAAACGAGTTCGGGGTGGGCGGCGCGGTAGCGGCGCCGGAGCTCCGGGAACCGGCGGTTCAGTTCGCGGTGCATCCGCAGCGTTTCGCGGACGAGCTCGGCGGCCTTGGCGCGGTCGCGCTGGCGGAAGTAGACGCCGCGCCCGTCGGCGGCCGTGACGGTCGCTCCGTCGACCCGAGAGAGGCAGTACCAGCGCGCGTCGATCGGCGGGATATTGATCTGCGGGACCTCGTGATTGTGCGGATCCGCCTTGCGCATGTTGTGGGCGATGCCCTTGAGCAGCGCCTTCGCCTTCGCCGGCGCGCTCTTCGGCTGGTCGGTGACACCGGGTGCGCCCGAGGCCGGCGGGAGCTCGGTGGCCGAGCGGAGCTGCACAGCGTCCGGGTATTCCTTGCGCAGCGCCTGGATCTTGGGGAGCGCGGCCGGGAGCATCTCCTCGAGCGCCTCGGGGCCGCGGAGGAAGTCGCGGATCGCCTCGGCCTGGATACGCACGGTGGAGTACTCGAGGCAGGTCATGTGCTTGAACAGCGATTTGTAGAGCGTTTTGATGATCGCCTTGATGTCGCCGTCGTAGTACAGGGCGGTGACCACGAGCCGGTTGCGCAGGTGGAAGTAGGCCTGCCAGTCGATTGCATCGTCCTTGTCGGACCAGGCCATGTGCCAGATCGCGATCGAGGGCCACGAGGCCGTGGGGAAACCGGCCGCTCCGGCGCGGAGGCCGTACTCGCTGTCGTCCCACTTGATGAACAGCGGGAGCGGCTGCCCGACGGTGTCGGCGACGACGCGCGGGATGAGGCACATCCACCAACCGTTGTAGTCGACGTCGATGCGGCGGTGGAGATCTCGTGAGTGCAGGTAGTTGTTCGGCGTCTTCTCCTTCTCCGCGCCCTCGGGGAGGCTCTCGCCGCGGTCGCGGAGCGGGTGATTGAAGAAATCGTGGTCGTAGTGCGAGTTCGGCGCGTTCTTCCAGATGAAGTCCGAGCGGTCGACGATTTCGCCCATCGTGTGCAGGTGGCTGCGCTCCTGCAGGTTGAGCATCTGCCCGCCGATGAGCATCGGCTGCGCCGAGTATCGCGCCGCGGCGAGCGCCCGGAGGATCGAATCGGGCTCGATGACGATGTCGTCGTCCATGTAGAGGATGTACGGGCTGTCCGTGCCGCGCTCGGCGTGGCGGGCCTCGTACATGATCCGCGAGTATCCACCGGAGCCACCGAGGTTGCCCTGCTGCACGATGCGCAGGCGCTCGCCGAAGTGCGCCTCGACCTCGGGGAAGTCCGACTCGTCCGCGGGGTGCTTATCGCCCTGATCGGGCATGATCACCGCGTCGATCACGCTGTCGACCTCCGGGTCCGAGGCCAGCGCATGGAGCGCCGCGACCGCGTCGACCGGGCGGTTGAAGGTGGGGATGCCGACGGTGAGCCGCGGTACCGCGGCGGGGAGGACGTCTCCGCGCTCGAACTCGCGGCTCTCGCCGGTCACCGGGTTGTCGAGGCGGGCATGGGGACTGCGGATCTCCTGCGGGCCGGCGTCGACGGTCGCGTACCAGCCGGCCGAGTGGATCTCGGTGTCCGATTCGCAGGAGATGTCGAACCAAATCCAGCCGCCGTCCTCGAACGGGGCGAGCGAGACGACGAACTCGAGGACCGAACGGCCCTCGCCATCCGGATCGGTGGTCTCACCCGTGACCGCGATGCGCGCACCGTCGATCTTCGAGCGGTACACGTCCACTCGGGCGTCGCCGGTGAGCTCGATGCGCAGCAGCACCTCTTCGAGCTGTGACCAGCGGCGCCAGTACGAGGCGGGCAGAGCGTTGAAGTAGGTCTCGAAGCTGATCTCGGTGCGCGCGGGGATGCGGGCGCTCGTACGGCCCAGCGCGGCCACGCGGTCGGGCGCCGCCGGGTTCTCCACCATGTAGAGCGAGCGCACGTCCGAGGGTTCTCCGCGCTTCGGGAAGATGACCCGGGCGAGGCGACGCGGATCGAATTCCGCGCCCTCCGGGCTGCTTCCCTTGGAGCTAGTCGATGCGCTCATCACCGTCTTCGCCGACCTCCGTGAATTCCTTGTCTCGTCCGGGATCACCCGGACCGTCTCCGAGATTGACCGAATACCGACTTCCGATTTCCGATCACCGGTTTTCGATTATCGCCTACTCCGGCGCCGCGGCGCGACGCCGACCGTTGCCCGCTATCCGCCGAGCAGCGGGGCGAGCTTGTTGTCGAACATGCTCAGCGCCGAACCGATCGCCATGTGCATGTCGAGGTACTGGTACGTGCCGAGGCGACCACCGAAGAGGACCTTGGCGTTCTCCGTCTCGGCGTCGGCGAGCTCGCGGTAGCGCTCGAGCATCGCGCGGTCGTCCGGGGTGTTGATGGGATAGTACGGCTCGTCGGAGTCCTCGGCGAAACGCGAGAACTCGCGCATGATCACCGTCTTGTCCTTCGGGTATTCCTTGCGCTCCGGGTGGAAGTGGCGGAACTCGTGGATGCGGGTAAAGGGGAACTCGGCGTCGTTGTAGTTCATCACCGGGGTGCCCTGGAAGTCGCCCGTGGGCAGTACCTCGGTCTCGAAGTCGAGGGTGCGCCAGCCGAGCTTGCCCTCCGAGTAGTCGAAGTAGCGGTCGAGCGGGCCGGTGTAGACCACGGGCGCGTCCGGGCTCGCGGCGCGGACGGCGTCGCGCACCTCGAACCAATCGGTGTCGAGCACCACGTCGATCTTCTCGTCGGCCGCCATGTTCTCGAGCCACTTGGTGTAGCCCTCGACGGGCAGGCCCTCGTGGGTGTCGTTGAAGTAGCGGTTGTCGAAGGTGTAGCGGACGGGGAGGCGCGTGATGTTCGCGGCGGGCAGGTTCTTCGGGTCCGTCTGCCACTGCTTCGCGGTGTAGTCGCGGACGAACGCCTCGTACAGCGGCCGGCCGATGAGCGAGATTGCCTTCTCCTCGAGGTTCGACGCGTCCTCGGTGGCGATCTCGGAGGACTGCTCGGCGATGAGCGCCTTGGCCTCGTCCGGCGAGTAGTAGCGGCCGAAGAACTGGTTGACCAAGCCGAGCCCCATGGGGAACTGGTAGGCGGTGCCCTTGTGCATCGCGAAGACGCGGTGCTGGTAGCCCGTGAACTCGGTGAACCGGTTGACGTATTCCCACACGCGCTCGTTCGATGTGTGGAAAAGGTGCGCTCCGTACTTGTGGATCTCGATGCCCGTTTCGGGCTCGGGCTCCGAGTACGCGTTGCCGCCGATGTGCGGGCGGCGCTCGAGCACGAGCACTCGCTTACCGAGCTCCGATGCCGCGCGCTCCGCGACCGTGAGGCCGAAGAATCCCGATCCGACGACCACCAGGTCGTACTTGCCCCACTCGCGATCGCTCACCATATCCGGCCCGTCCTCCTGCTGCTTCTGCACATTCTTCTCGTCTCCTTGCACCTCTCGCGCCGGCTGGCCGCGCGAGTGGCGACCCCAGCCTAATGGGCGCCCCCGGCAATGCCGGACGACACTCCCGCGCGCCCCCTGCGCGCCGCAGACACCACACCGGCGTGGGGGGTGCGGCCCGTTTCGGGAATCCTTTCCCTATATCCACCCCTGACGGCGGAGGCCGCGTCCCCGTGGCCATCTCGGCCCGTAGGCGCTGGTAGGGCAAACATCCCTTATTTCACATTCATAACTTTGGCAACTCTTACATCTTTGTAACTCATGAATCCCACTAGTTAGTTCTTGGCACAACCGACTTTTTGTACAACAATGGTCCCGTCAACAACAGACGGCGCGTATCCGTTCGTGTCGGAAAACCGCCAGAAGCCTTGGAGTGACCTTGCGTAAACGCCGCCCCCAGTTCCGCCGCGGTGGCACGCGTGCCACCACACCGCTCGCCCTGTCCACCTCGTCCATCGGCGTCGTCGCGGTCCTCGCGGTGGCGACCGCGACCCCGCTGGCGGCACTCGGCATCGCGTCGGTGGCGGATCAGGCTCCGGCGGAATCGGCTGGTAGCTCGGCGCAGTCCACCGGCTCGCAGAGCGTCTCTCTCGCGGGAGCCCCGGTCGCCCAGGGCGTGCCCCAGGACGTCGCGGGCGGCGACGGCAACAACGTCCGCGAGATCTCCTCGGAGACCCCGTTTTCGATGATCGGTGTCACGTGGACCGGCGACCACAACGCCTCCGCGAAGATCCGCGCGCAGCAGCCCGATGGCAGCTGGGGTGAGTGGTTCGACGCCGACAACACCGCGGACGATCTCGACGCTGGCCAGTCCTCCACCGGCAAGGGCGGAACGGAGCCCGTCTTCCTCGGCGTCCAGACCAACAAGGTCCAGGTCGCGCTCACGGGAGTCGAGCTCGGCGAGACCTCCATCGGCGATGCGCCGGACGCGCTCACGCCGGCGCCCGAGACCTCTACGCCGGCTCCCGGCACCGAGGGCGACGTCTCGGAGACCGAGAAGCAGAAGGGCGACGCAACTGCCGCCTCGACCTCGGCGACCGCGAAGCCGGCCGCCGGGCAGGGCTCGAATCCGGGCGACGACCTGGCACAGGCCCTCGGCGAAGCGATCGAGGGGAAGCAGGGGAACTCCGACGTCAGCAAGCCGGTAGAGGATGGCGCGAACGTCGCCCCCATGGCCGACACGAGCGATGTGGGCGCGCAGAAGGGCGCAGCGGCACAAGGCGGCGGCGGCGCCGACGTGCAGGCCGTCCTTCTCTCCCCCGACCTCTCCGCGCCGGCGCCCGAGCCGGATCTCGAGACCGGTGAGTACGGGGACGTGGCGAAGCCGAAGCAGCCGACGATCATCTCGCGCAAGGGCTGGGGCGCCGACGAATCGATCCGCTGCCAGTCGCCGGACATCGACGATTCGCTCGCCGCCGGCGTGGTCCACCACACCGCCGGCTCGAACAACTATTCGAAGTCGGAATCGGCGGGCGTCGTGCGCGGCACCTACGCCTACCACGCGCAGAACCTCGGCTGGTGCGACATCGGCTACAACGTGCTGGTCGAC
>NZ_DAINST010000029.1:0-32287 GCF_036741115.1 Dietzia sp. | reverse complement strand
ACATGGTATGCGTGCTCGCGGTCTCGTGTTCGGCCGAGGTGCCCGGGGCGGCCGAACGCCGCGATGCGCTTTCGGTTCGCGGCTGCTGTTAAGGTTTCACGTGAAACCGCGCGCAGGGAATCCGGTGGGAATCCGGAACTGGCGCGCAACGGTGTGGCCGCAGGTCGGCCCGCTTCGGCGGGCGGCGAGCGGCCGAGTCCGATCGCTGCCGCGGTTCCTACCTCGCATAAGCCGATCCTCGCGCACAGGATCCGAACCAAAGGCCAGACGCTTGAGCCACCTCCGCCTCACGACGGCCGAAAAACGCGCGCAACGCGCGGGTACCGGCCGCATGCCCGTCGCACCATGGGTGCTGACGGCGGCTCTCGCGGTTCTCCTCGTGGCCAGCATAGCCGGCTCCCTCGCGTTCGGTTCCGAGCGCCTTCCGCTCGGGGACGTCCTCGGCGCGCTTCGCGCCCGAACCTTCGGCGGACCGACTCCTTCGTTTGCCGTCGATGCCATCGTCTGGGATCTGCGCCTCCCACGGGCGCTGCTGGCTGCGGTCGCCGGCGCCGGACTCGCCGTGGCGGGAGCCGCGATGCAGACGCTGGTCCGCAACCCGCTCGCCGATCCGTATCTCCTCGGCGTCTCTTCGGGGGCCTCGGTGGGGGCGACGGCGGTGCTCACCACCGGCGCGCTCTCGGGTCTCGGCGTCTACGCGCTCTCCGGCGGCGCCCTGCTCGGGGCCCTCGCGGCCTCGTTCGCCGTCTTCCTTATCGCCAGTGCGCAGGGTGGGCTCACGCCGCTGCGGCTCGTGCTCTCCGGAGTCGTGCTCTCGGCCGCGTTCTCCGCTCTCTCCTCGTTCCTCGTCTTCCTCTCGCCCGAGCCGCGCGCTGCGGAGTCGGTGATGTTCTGGCTCCTGGGTTCCGTCGCCGGCGCGACGTGGGTAAAGATCCCGATCGTCGCGGTGGTCGTGTGTGTCGCGCTCGCGGCGATGCTCGCGATCCACGGCTGGCTCGACGCGCTCGCGGCCGGAGAGGAGACGGCGCACTCGCTCGGCGTCCCCGTCCGCGCGCTGCGGATCGCGTTGTTCGTGCTCCAGGCCGTCGTGGTCGGCGCGGTTGTCGCCGTCGCGGGTGGCATCGGCTTTATCGGCCTCATCGCCCCGCACGTCGCACGTCTCGTCGTGGGCGCCCGGCATCGCGTGATGCTCCCGGTCGCCGCGCTCGGCGGCGCCCTTTTCGTGGTGTGGGTCGACACGATCTCCCGCGTGCTCGTGGCGCCGCAGGAGATGCCGCTCGGGGTGGTCACCGGGATCGTCGGAGCGCCGGTGTTCCTGCTGCTCATGGGGCGCTCGCGCTACAGCTTCGGGGGCCAGCGATGAGCGCCCGCGCGGTCCCGCTCGCCGCGCGCGACCTCCGCGTCGACCGCGGCGGCCGGACGATCCTCGACGGCGTGGGCATCGACGTTCCGGCCGGCTCGACGCTCGCGGTGGTTGGGACCAACGGCTCCGGGAAGTCCACGCTTCTGCGGGCCCTCGTGGGGATCACGCCCGCCGCGGCCGGCGAGATCGAGATCGACGGGCACGCCGCGGCGGGCGGCCGCGCTGCCTCGCGCCGCTGGGCGCGGATGCGCGCCCGGACCATGTCGTTCGTCGGCCAGGAGGAGCTGCCTACCGCCGAGCTGTCCGTGGCCGAGGCGGTGTCCCTCGGGCGCACGCCGCACCGCAAACCCTGGGCCGGCCACGATCCCGGCGAGCACGAGGCGGTCGCGCGGGCGATGGAGGCCGTCGGCATCGCCGACCTCGCCGGCACGTCGTGCTCGCGGCTGTCAGGTGGGCAGCGGCACCGCGTCGTCATCGCCAGGGCCCTCGCCCAGGAGACGCCGCTCCTGCTGCTCGACGAGCCCACCAACCACCTCGACCCCGTGTGGCGGCTGCGGTTGCTCGAGGCCCTGCGGCGTTCCGGGCGCACGGTCGTGCTCGCTCTGCACGAGCTCGACATGGTGATGCAGTACGCCGACCTCGTCGCCGTGCTCGACGGCGGCACGCTCCGCGCCCATGGCCGGCCCGCCGACGTCCTCGGTCCCGAGCTCGTCCGCGAGGTCTTCGGCGTCGAGTCGGCTGTGGTGCGCAGGCCCGGCGACGAGAGCCGCGGCGCCGGCTCCTCCGAACACCTCCTGACCTGGCACGACGATTCCGCCGATCCCGCCATTGCTGCCGAACCCGGTGCCCCTGCCATTCCCACCGAAGACGGCGCTCCCGGCGTCCCCGCCGAACCCAGCCCCGTTCCGACCGAAGAGAGACAACCATGATCTCGTCCGCATTCCGCTCGCCGTCCCCGGCGCCGCTCGCCTCGTCCCGCAGTCCGCGCCGGCGTGGGCTGGCCGGTGCGGCGTCCGCCGTCATGCTCGGCTCTCTGCTTTTGACGGCGTGCTCCGCGCCGACCGAGAGCTCCGCAGATGGCGAGGGCGGGGATGAGTTTGCGCAGCACGAGGTCACCGTGGAGAACTGCGGTGAGGAAGTCACGTTTCAGGCGCCGGCGAAGCGGATGTTCGTCAACGACTCCAACATCATTTCGATCGCGGTCGCTGCCGGAGCGGCGAAGAACATCGGGGCGATCTCGCGCCTCGACGACAAGAAAATCCTCGAGTCGGTGTACGGCGACGAGGTGCGCGAGCTCGATCTCGTCTCGCCGGATTACCCGAGCCTCGAGACCGTCCTCGCGGCGGACCCGGACGTGATGTTCGCCGGGTACGGCTATGGGTTCAGCGACGAGAAGAACCTCACGCCGGCGTCGCTCGAGGAGCATGGAATCGACTCGTACCAGCTCAGCGAGGCGTGCCGCTCCGGCGAGGGCTCGGCGCGCGGGACGATGGATCCGTGGGACGCCGTGGAGACGGACCTGCGGAATATCGCGGAGATCGCCGGCGATACCGGCCGCGCGAACGACGTGATCGCCGATATCGACGCCCGCCGCGCCATGCTCGCGAAAACGCCGGCGGCTGGGGAGAAGCCGACGGCATTCCTCTTCGATTCGGGCTCCGATTCGGTGTTCACGTCCGGCTCCTTCGGCGCCCCGCAGGCCATCCTCGAGGCGGCCGGCGCGCGCAATGCCACCGAGGACATCAAGGACACGTGGACGTCGGTCAACTGGGAGAAGATCGCGGCCTCCGCACCCGACGTGTTCGTGTTCGTCGACTACCCGCCGGAGACGCTTGAACAGAAGGTCGCCGCTCTCCGTGCGAACCCCGCCACCCGCGACCTGCCGGCGGTGCGGGAAAACCGGTTCATCAATCTGCCGTACGCGTTGTGGTGCTCGGGGCCGCTCAACATCGACGCCGCCGAGATCGTGCGCAAGGGGCTCGAGTCCTACGGACTCGTGCCGGACAGCGATATAGAGCCGCAGTTCCCGATGAGCGACCTCGACGTCGACGGCAACGACTGGGCGAAGTAGAAGCCGGTGGCCGAGGGGAGAGAAAAGTGAGCATGCGGATGTCGACGAGGAAGCTACGTGGGTCGAGCGCCGGGTTTGGCGCCCGACCAAACGCCCGGCCCGGCGCTCGTCCTTTCGCGTTCGGAGGGGGAGCGCTGGCGCTCGGCGCGGCATTTATGCTCGCCGGCTGCCAGGCCCCGACCGAGAGCGAGGAGGGCGCACGGGACGAACCCGCTGGCTCCGTCGTGGTGGAGAACTGCGGCGAGGACAAGGAGATCGTGTCCCCTGCGCGCCGGATCCTCACCACGGACGCGTCGATAACGATGATCGCGCTGGCCGTCGGCGGGGCGGAGAACATCGCCGGGGTCACGACCGTGACGGATCGCCATCTGCTCGAGAACGCCTGCGGAGAGGCCGCGGCCGGGCTCGACTACATCACCCCGGACGTCGCCTCGATGGAGACCATGCTCGGCGCGAACCCGGACCTCGTGTTCTCCGGCTGGGGGTACGGGCTCTCGGATTCGACCGGGGTGACCCCGGACGCGCTCGCGAAGCACGACATCGACTCCTATCTCCTCTCCGATTCGTGCCGCGGCGATGCGGCGACGATCCTCGGCACTGATCCGTGGGATTCGCTGCGCACGGACCTCGAGAACGTCGGCCGGATCGTCGGGCACGCGGACCGGGGCGAAGCTGCGGCCGCCGATATCGGCACCCGCCTCGGTGTGCTCCGCGAGGCCCCGCAGGCAAGCAACCCTCCTGGCGTTCTCGTCTTCGATTCCGCCTCGGACGGGGTATTCGCACCCGGCGGGGTCGGCACCCCGAATGCGATCGTCGAGGCCGCCGGCGGGAAGAACGTGCTGGCTGACGTCGAAGAACGGTGGACCACGGCGAGCTGGGAATCGCTGGCCGCTCATCCCGCGGACGCCATCGTGTTCGTGGACTATCCGGCGTACAAGTTGGCCGACAAGATCGCCCAGCTCCGCGAGAACCCCTCCACCCGCGATAGCCCTGCCGTCCGCGAGGGGCGGTTCGTGAACATCCCGTACGGCATGTGGACGGAGGGGCCGCTCAACATCGACGCCGCCGAGCTCGTGCGCAAGGGGCTCGAGTCCTACGGACTCGTGCCGGACAGCGACATCGAGCCGGGCATGAGCGTCGCCGAACTCGGCGTCGACGGCAACGACTGGGCGGGCTGAGCGGCGTCCCCGGGCGACGCCGACATCACCGGTTCCGGTGTCTATCCAGCGCGATCTCCACGGCCCCCGCGGGCGACCCGCTCCACGGCTCGCCGTGCCCACACACGAGGACGTCGGCGGAGAGCTTCGCGAGGGCGCCCAGCGATTTCTCGGCCCGCTCGGCGTCGGCGGCGAAGAAGTCCGGGAGGAGCTGCGGGCCAGAAATAGCCGAGACCGGGTGGCCCGTGGCGATGGCGTCACCCGCGAGGAGCACCCCGCGCTCGGGCAGGTGGAAGGCCACGTGGCCGTAGGTGTGCCCGGGACAGGAGACGGGGACCGGCCTGCCGGGGACGTCGAGCGGGCGCAGCGTGTCGAAGCCATGCGTCTCCGGCACCGTCGGGCGCCCCGAGCCGCCGACCGACAACACGCGCAGCGCCCACGGCAGCACGCGCGGATTACCGAGGTGCCGCGCGATCTCGCCGGGACTCGCCTGCTCGTAGTCCCCCTTCTCCGCGTGGAACGCGTCGATCCCGCTCATGTGAACCGGGGTGCCGAAGTGCCGCACGAAATGTTCGAAGGCACCGATGTGGTCGACGTGGGCGTGAGTGCCGAGGATCGCGCGCACGTCCTGCGGCGAGTGCCCGAGCGATTCGATGGAGGCGAGCACCCGGCGGCGGTCCCCGGGGAAGCCGCCGTCCACGAGAGTCAGCTCTCGGCCGTCACGAATGATGGTCCAGTTGACGAGCGAACCGACCGCCACGAACACGCCATCGGCGACCTCGTCGATCCGCACGGCCCCCCGGCTCACGCTGCGGCCTCGCGGCGCATCGGGATGTGGGGGATCCGCTCGTCCAGGTACTCGTCGCCGCAGCGCACGAAGCCGTACCGGCCGTACCAGTGCTCGAGGTACGACTGCGCGCCGATCTCGATGGGGGCGACGCCGGAATCGGCGATCGCGGCTTCGAGGAGCGCGCCGGCGAGGCCGCGGCCGCGGAATTCGGCGGCGGTGGCGACGCGCCCGATGTGCATGACCCCGCCGTGAGCGCCGTACGGGAACAGCCGCAGCGTCGCGGCGAGTTCGTCGCCATCCCACGCGAGGTAGTGAATCGTGCTCGGTAGCGGGTCGACTTCGTCGATCTCCGCGTATGGGCAGTCCTGCTCGTGGACGAATACGTCGACCCGGAGCTTGTAGAGCGCGTGCACCTCGAGTGGGCCGAGGGCCGAGAGCGTGGACCGGCGGATATCGGGGCCGGGCTGTTCGATGGCGGACATGGGTCCATTGTGCCGTCGGGGCGCGCGGGTGGCGGGCTGTGGCAGACTTGGCCGCGTGAGCAACGCAGCAGCAACGCAGAAGGCAACCTTCCACACCAACCACGGCGACATCGTGGTGGACCTGTTCGGGAACCACGCCCCGAAGACGGTGGAGAACTTCGTCGGCCTCGCCAAGGGCACGAAGGACTACTCGACCACCAATGCCTCGGGCGGAAACTCGGGTCCGTTCTACGACGGCTCGATCTTCCACCGGATCATCGACGGTTTCATGATCCAGGGCGGCGACCCCGACGGCCGCGGCACCGGAGGCCCGGGCTACGAGTTCGGCGACGAGTTCCACCCGGAGCTCCAGTTCTCCGAGCCCTACTTCCTTGCCATGGCCAACCGCGGCCCCGGCACCAACGGTTCGCAGTTCTTCATCACCGTCGGGCCGACCCCGCACCTCAACGGTCGCCACACGATCTTCGGCAAGGTCACGGACGAGGCCTCGCAGAAGGTCGTCGACGAGATCGCCAAGGTGCGCACCGGCGCGATGGACCGCCCGGTCGAGGACGTCGTCATCAACTCCATCGAGATCTCGGAGTAGATGTCCGCACCCGGGGGCCCTGCAGGTCCGAGTGGACCGGCGGGCCCCGGCGGCCCAACGGGCCCCGTAGGCCCAACTGGTCCGGCCGGCCCCGGCGGCCCTGCAGGCCAGGGTCCCCAGCCCCACCCGGCCCGGTCCACTAGACCCGGGTTCGGCGGCGCCCTCCGCGCAGTCCCCGCGACCCTGGGGATCGGAGCGGCCAACGTCCTCGCCTTCGTCGTTACGGCTGTGCAGTCGCGCAGCATCGCGGCGAACTACGAGAACTCCCGCCTCTTCGTCGACACGGTGCTCTTCGGCCCGCTCGTCGGCCGCGGCGAGGTGTGGCGACTCTTCACCAGCGCCTTCGAGCACTTCGGCTTCGTCCACCTGCTCGGCAACATGTGGATGCTGCTCATCATCGGCCTGGGAATCGAGCGTGCCATCGGCGTCGCCCGCTTCTGCGCGATCTATCTCGCGGCGATTGCCGGCGGTGCGCTCGGCGCCGTTCTCTTTACCCCGTACACCCTCGTCGCCGGCGCTTCTGGCGGACTCTTCGGCCTGCTCGGCGGCTGGATCGTCCTCGCCTCGGCGTTCCGGCTGGGCGCGCGCGGCGCGGTGATCCTCGTGGGGATCAACATCGTGTTCTCGCTGGTGGTGCCGGGCGTCTCGCTCGCCGGGCACGTCGGCGGGCTCCTCGGCGGCGCGCTCGGCGCCGCGGTTCTCGTGCTTCTGCCGCGCTACGCGCTGCGCCGCGCCAACCCGGGCACCCGCATCGGATTGGGGTGGCTGAGCTGGTTCGCCGTCACAGTGGCGCTATTCGCCGGCGGGTACGCCGCTGCCTCTCTCTAGGGAAAATCCCCGTATGACGGCGGACGTCCCACCCGCCCAGACCGCCGCACCTCCGCGGAGCGCTACGCGGTGGCGTCGACGACAGTGAACCCCGCGCGGGCGAAGGTATCGGCGACTTCGCGCGGGTTGCCGCCGAGTTCGATCGCCGAGAGGAGCATGAGCTCGCCATCGGGCAGCTCATCCGACTGTGCGGCGCGGGCGGCCGAGGCGTGGTCGGGGTGGTATTCGATGCGCAGGAGCGAGGCGACGCCGCGGCGTCGGCCGCGCAGGAGACGAACCTCGCTGATGAGCTCCCGCTCGACGAAGGTGCGCCCGCGCATGCCGAAGTAGATGATCCCATCGGGGAGAAGCTGCAGGCGGGGCGTGCGGCGGAACTGGTCGAGGCCCATGACCAGGAGAAGCGCGCCGGCGATGAGCATAACGATCGCCGGGACCGGCGATGCCCCGCTGATGAGCGCCACCAGGCCGAAGCCGATCCCGGCGAGACCCACGAGCGAGAAGACCACCGGGTACGCCATGCGCGGCGACCACTCGGTGTCGAACTCGGGGCCGGGCTCCTGAGTGGGGCCGGGGGAGGGCTGGGCATTCACAAACACACACTTTTCCTTACTTTTGCCTAAGATGCCATTATTTTTTAGTACCGCGCCACGTGGGGGTGATGTATCCACAGGGGTTGTCCACACTGTGGAGTACTTACACCCGTGTAATCCACACGATGTATTCCACAGCCGCCTTCCACAGTGTGCACAACTTACAGGCGTGTTATTCGGTTGGTTTTCCCTATCGTTTCGCTACCTGCATTAACGCTCGGTGAGAACCGGGTGTTCCAACCGCCCACCTGTGGATCTAATCGAGGCGTTTGTCCACACGTCCCGCTACCCTGTGGATAACGCCGGTAATGCGAGGAGCACCTCATGTTAGTGGGCCCGACCTGCAGCAATAGACCGGTGTCCAGGTGTTGGGATAACAGAAAACCCCCGCGGACGAGTGGCCGCGAGGGTCTGTGTGGAAAAGCCTGTGGATAACTTTCGGGAGGCCGTGGATTACGCCGGTAGGCGAGGCAATGGGCCTCTAGCTGTGGAGTGCGCTAACAGAGTTGAGCGGCAGAGGCGCCGTGCGCTAGCAGCGTTTTGCGTTAGCCGCGCCAGCGCATCGTCATGAGCAGCCCGATGATCATCAGCCCGAAGCCGATGGCGAAGTTCTGCCAGTTGCCGAGGTTCGCCATCCACTCCCAGCGGTCGCCGATCAGGTAGTAGGCGATGAGCCACAGGAGCCCCACGAGGAGGAAGCCGAACATGAACGCGAGGTACCAACGCGGCGTCGGGTTCGAGCTGACCTTGACCGGCGTGCGGTTGTTGGCAGCTGCCTGCGTGTACTCGGTCTTCGACCGGACCTTGGACTTGGGCATTTAACTGATTCCTGCTTCCGTTCTGCTTTCGCTCTGCTTCCGAACGAGTGTCGTGAACAGTAGGCCCAATCTACCACGGGGAACGTGCCGTAACCCCACCCGTCGAGCCTCGCGGCGGCCTGTTTCGCTCGCGGCGCGAACGCGCCTGGCGAACCCGGTCGGGCAACGCCTCGCGGCCTCCGCGCGAACTCCTCGCGCGCGGCTCCGCCACCGCTCCGCCCCAGCTCCGCTCCCGTTTCGCCGTCGCACCGGCGCGGACGTATGCTGCACGCATGCGCGTTCTGGTGGTCGACAACTACGACAGCTTCGTCTACAACCTGGTCCAGTACCTGGGTCAGCTCGGCGCGGAGGTCACGGTCTTGCGCAACGACGATCCGTCGCTCACCGGTCGCGAGGCGCCCTCCGCCCCGAACACGGCTCCGCTCGACTATGACGACGACGTGGCCGCACGCCTCGGGGCCCTCCTCGAAAACTTCGACGGAGTACTGCTCAGCCCCGGTCCCGGAGTCCCGGAGCTCGCGGGGGCGACCCCGGCGATGATCCACCACGCCAAGGCCACGGGATCCACCCCGATCCTCGGAGTCTGCCTCGGCCATCAGGCGATCGGCACGGTCTTCGGCGCCACCGTCGGCCGCGCGCCGCAGCTCATGCACGGCAAGACCAGCGAGGTCGTCCACGACGGATCCGGGGTCCTCGACGGGCTCCCCGATCCGTTCACCGCCATGCGCTACCACTCGCTCACCATCGAGGAGTCCACTCTTCCGGAGGAGCTAGTTCCTACGGCGCGCACAGCGGACGGCACCCTGATGGCGGTGCGCCACCGCGAGCTCCCGATCCACGGCGTGCAGTTCCACCCCGAGTCGGTGGCGAGCCAGAACGGGCACCAGATCCTCGCGAACTGGATGCGGATCAGCGGCTTCGCCCCCCGCGATGGCCTGGTCGAGGAACTCACCGCCGCCGGGGTGCGCTAGCCCCCGAGCCCCGGAATCCCGAGGCGGTAGACCCGCACGGTGATCTGGTCGTTGATCCCGGCCTCGCCAGGACCCGGCGACTGCGAGGCGATCTTGCCGACCTTGCCGATGTCGGTGTCGTTCTGCTGCTGCTGGATGAGCTGATCGTTCGTGCCGCGCCACCCGGCGGAGTGCAGCGCATCGAGGGCCTGGGTGGCGTCCATGTTGATGAGGTTGGGGACGAGGAAGCGGTTCCCCTTCGACACCGACAGCACGATGGTCGCGCCCTTGACCTGCGACTGCCCGCCGGCCGTCGACTGCTCGACGACCTTGCCCTGCGCCGCCCGCGAGTCGACGTCCTGGATCTCCACGCGGAAGCCGAGCCCCGAGAGGGTCGAGTTCGCATCGGAGACCGACTGACCCACGAGGTCGGGGACATTGACCTCCTCGGGGCCGGTGCCGACGGTGAGCTGGACCGGCTGATCGAACGGGATCGACGTGCCGACCGGCGGATCGGAGGAAATGACCTTGCCTTCGTCCTCGGGGGTCGACGGCGCGGAGCGGTCTTCGTTGGCGACGGTGAGTCCGGCCTCGATGAGCGCGCGCCGCGCGTCGTCGGGCGAGCGGCCCGTGATCTGCGGTACCTCGAGCATCCGCTTGCCGGTCGAGTTGACGATCGTGATGGTCGCGCCCGCGACGAGCAGCTTGCCCGGGACGGGATCGGTGGTGATCACGTGGCCTGCAGGAACGACAGGGTCGTTCTGCTCGCGGGTCTCGACCTGCAACCCGAGCGAGCGCAGCTCCTCGGCGGCCTCGTTCGCATCCTTGCCGGACACATCGGGCACCGTGACCTGCTGCGGCGCCGCCGACTGTTGCTCGTCCTGCGCATCGCCGCGGCCCCACACAGCCCACGAAACGCCGCCAAGTAGGGCCATGACGACGATCGCCGCGACACCGATGAGTATGCGGCGCCGCCCGCGGCCGTCGCTCGCCATGGCGGAACCGGCACGTCCGCCGTCATTCCGATTGCGGAAACTCCCCAGGGCGCGAAGGCGCGACTCGGTCTCGCCCGCCGACGTGTCCTGCTCGCCGAGGGAGCCGGGGCTCGCGGCGCCCGCTCCGCCGGGGCCGGCGCCGGGCTCGCCCTGCGGCATGACCATCGGGGCGGCGGGCTTGCGACCGGCGAGCACGTCGAGGAGATCGCTGCGCATCTCGCCGGCGTTGAGGTAACGGTTGTGGACGTTCTTGCTCATCGCCGCCATGACCACGGCGTCGATGTAGGGATCGAGTCCCTCGCGCAGAGTCGACGGAGGCTGCGGGACCTCCTTGACGTGCTGGTAGGCGACCGCGACCGCGGACTCGCCGACGAACGGCGGGCGCCCCGTGAGCAGCTCGTAGAGCACGCAGCCGGCCGAGTACACGTCCGAGCGGCCGTCGACGCTCTGCCCCTGCGCCTGCTCCGGCGACAAGTACTGCGCCGTGCCGAGCACAGCGGAGGTCTCGGTGAGCGTCGAGGTGTACTCGCTCACCGCGCGGGCGATACCGAAGTCCATGACCTTGACCGCGCCGTCCGACGACACCATGATGTTCGCCGGTTTGACGTCGCGGTGCACGATGCCCTTGCGGTGCGAGAAGTCCAGCGCGCCACAGACATCGGCCATGATCGCGAGCGCCAGCTTGGGCTCGATCTCGCCGTCGGACCGGATGATGTCGCGGAGCGTGCGCCCGCGGACGAGCTCCATGACGATGTATGGGAACACCGCGCCGTCGACCGTCTCCTCGCCGGTGTCGAAGGTCCGCACGATCGACGGATGGGTGAGCACCGCCGAGTTCTGGGCCTCGCGGCGGAAGCGCTCGTAGAACGTGGCGTCGCGCGCGAGCTCGGGGCGCATCATCTTGATCGCGACGTCGCGATCGAGTTGCTGGTCGTGCGCCTGGCGCACCTCGGACATGCCGCCGAAGCCCAGCACTTCGCCGAGCTGGTAGCGGCCGCCGAGGATTCCCGGTTCTGTCACTCCGCGGCCCTACCGCTCTCGCCCGGCGTGCCCGCATAGCCGTTGTTGCCGCCGGCCGGCGCCTGCGCGCCGCCCCGCTGCTGGTTCTGGCCGCCGTTGAACAGGTCGTCGAGCGCGTTGCCCAGATCGTCGCCCGGATTGGGCGCCGAGGTCGGGTTGGGGAGGGTCCCCTGGCCACCCGAGGACGTGCTCGGCTCCTCCGAGGTGGTGGGCTCCTCGGAGGATGTGGGCGTCTCCGTGCTGGTCACGGTCTCGGGCGGCGGCACGTACGTCTCGGTCGGCTGCTCCTCGGTGGTGGTCGGGGTGGGCTGCACCGTCGAAGTGACGGGTGGCGGGGTCGACTCCTTGCCGAGGTTCGACGACGCCCACCACACGGCGGCCACCGCGGCCGCGGTGACGAGGAGGGCGATGAGGAAACCCCAGATGCAGCCGGCGCCGATGCCGCGGCCGCGCTTCGGTCGGTCCGGTTCGGTCGCGGGCTGTCCGCCCTGCTGCGGGGCCTGGCTCGGGTAGTCGCCGGCGCCGAACGAACCCGTATCTGGCCCGGGGTACCCGCCAGTCGGCGGTCCCTGCTGGCCGTACTGGCCGGTGGCAGGCGCGGGCTGGCGGCTGGGGAAGCCGCCGGTCCCGGGCGCGGGCAGGCGGGAGGTGCCGGGTGCGCCCTGACCTTGTGCGGCCGCCGTGCCTGCGCCCATCGCGGCGCCCGCGGCGAGGCCGGCTGCACCGGCCCCGGCGGCCGGGCCGAGGAGCCCGGTGTTGCGGATGGTCTGGGTCGCCGAGTCGCCGACCACGCCGATCGGCGGGTTGGGCTCGTGCCCGGCGCGCACCGAGGCGGTGGCCGCGGCGAAGGCGGCGCCGTCCGAGTATCGCTGGCTCGGGTCCTTCGCCATGCCGTAGGCGATGAGCTCGCGCATGTGAGGCGAGACGTCGTCCGGCAGGTCGGGCGCCTCGTCGCGGACGTGCGCCATCGCGATAGCCAGCGGGGAGTCTGCGTTGAATGGACGCTGCCCCGCGAGGCACTCGTAACCGACCACGGCGAGCGAATACACGTCTCCCGCCGGGGTCGCGTCCTCGCCCATAGCCTGTTCGGGAGCGATGTAGTGGGCGGTGCCGATGATCATGCCCGTCTGGGTCACCGCGGCCTCGCCCATGGCCTTCGCGATGCCGAAGTCCGTGAGCTTCACCTGCCCCGCAGGCGTGATCATGATGTTGCCCGGCTTGACGTCGCGGTGCACGAGACCGATGCCGTGCGCGGCCTGCAGCGCGCGGGACGTCTGCTCGAGCACGTCGAGGACGTGCTGCTCGGGCAGCCGCGGGGAGCGCCGGAGGACCTCCGAGAGCGGCTCGCCGCGGACGAACTCCATGACCAGGTAGGACAACGGCTGCGAGGCATCGTCCGAGATCTCGCCGTAGTCGTAGACCTGCGCCACGTTTCCGTGCTGGACCCGCGCCGTCATCTTGGCTTCGGAGCGGAAGCGGGAGACGAACTCCGTGTCGCCGGAGAACTGCGGATGTAGGACCTTGACGGCGACCGTCCGGTCGAGCACGTCGTCGTGTGCTTCCCACACGCGGCCCATTCCGCCGGCCGCGATGTGGCGGGTCAGGCGATAGCGGTCGCCGATGATCGAACCAACCTCGAGGTTCATTGCGCACCTCCTAGGATCGAGCCGATGACCTCGCGGCCGATCGGGGCCGCGACGGTTGCGCCGACGGTGTCGCTGGTGATGCCGGGGCCGCTCTCGATGCAGACGGCGACGGCGACGTCGCGACCCGGCGCGAAGGCGATGTACCAGGTGTACGGCACGGAGCTGTCGCCCTCGCCGTGCTCGGCGGTGCCGGTCTTCGAGGCGATCTGGACGCCGGGGAGACCGCCGCCCGAGTGCTGCTCCGAGCCCTCCATGAGCGTGGTGAGCTGCGCCGCGATATCCGGCGAGACGGCCTCGCCTGCCTCCTTCGGTTTGAACTCCGAGACGGTCGAGAGGTTCGGTGCCTGGAGCCTGCGGATGAGCTGCGGGTGCATCCGCTTGCCGTTGTTGGAGACCGTTGCGGCCATCATCGCCGCCTGCAGAGTGGTCGAGCGGACGTCGGACTGGCCGATCGCGCTCATGGCGAGCTGCGCGTCGTCCCCGACATCGCCCACCCCGGACGGGCTCGTGGGCACGCCGATGTCCGGCGCCTGGCCGTCATAGCCGAAGCGCTTGGCGACGTCCTCGAACTTGTCCTGCCCGATCTGCGGGGCGGACTCGACGAACGGCACGTTGCATGACAGCGCGAACGCCGTGGACAGGGTCGTGGTGCCGCCACCGCCGCAGGTCGAGCCGCCGTAGTTCTCGAGGCTCGTGACGGTGCCGGGGAGCACTGTGCTCGGGGCGCCGGAGACCGGGGAATCGGGGGTCATGCCCGATTCGAGCGCCGCCGCGGTGGTGATGACCTTGTAGATCGAGCCGGGTGGCAGGGCCGTCTGCGTCGCATGGTTGAGCAGCGGCTGGCCCGGATCCTGCGTGAGGTTCTCCATCGTCTGCGAGGCCTCGTCCGAGCCCGAGAGGAGGTCGTTGGGGTTGAACGACGGGCTCGAGGCGAGCGAGAGGATCTCGCCGGTGGAGGGCTTGACCGCGGCCACCGAGCCGACGAGCGGGCCCTGCCCGGTGCCTCGCTGCAGCGCATCGTAGGCGGTGCGCTGCCCTGCGGGGGACAGCGTGAGGTCGACATTGCCGCCCTGCGGCGTGCGCCCGGAGAGGAAGCCGCGGAGTCGCTCGGTCCACAGGCGGTCGTCCGACCCGTTGAGGAACGCGTCCTGGGTCGACTCGAGTCCGGCGGTCGAATACTGCAGGGAGTAGTAGCCGACGACCGGCGAGAACGGCACCGAATCGGGGTCGGGGTACTGCCGCTGCCAGGGGATCTGGCCTTCCGCGGGCACGCTCACGGCGAGCACTTGCCCATCGGCGGTGATCTGCCCGCGCTGGCGGGAGTACTCGTCGAGCAGCATCCGCGAGTTACGGGGGTCCTGGCGCAGAGAATTCGCCTGGAAGACTTGCACGTTGGTGAGTTGCAGCAGCAGCAGGATCACCATGATCGCCGCAGCAACTGAGACGCGTCTGATTGCGCGGTTCATCCGTTCCACCTCGCTCCCGAACCGGGGGAGCCGGCCTGCGGCGCTGCGGGCCCGGCCGACGCGGCAGGCCCAGCCGGCGCAGCCGGAGCGGCTTGCGGGGCCGGGGCCGCAGGGACCGCGGCGGCCGCCGCAGGTGCCGGCGTGTTGACCGGCGGCAGCGGCGTCCGCGCCTCGTTGGAGATGCGCAGGAGTATCGCGAGGATGATGTAGTTCGCGAGCAGCGAGGAGCCGCCGTAGGCGACGAACGGCATGGTCAGGCCGGTCATGGGGATGAGCCGGGACACGCCGCCGACCACGACGAAGAGCTGCACGGCGATGGTGAAGCCGAGGCCGGTGGCGAGGAGCTTGCCGAAGCTGTCGCGGACCGTGAGCGCGATGCGGATGGCCCGGTACACGAACACGAGGTAGACGAGCAGCACGGCGGCGAGTCCGATGAGCCCGAGCTCTTCGCCGATGGTCGAGGTGATGAAGTCGGTGTTCGCGAACGGCACCTGCTGCGGCCGACCGTTGCCGAGACCCGTGCCGCCGACGCCGCCGGTGGCCATCCCGAACATGCCCTGCGAGAGCTGGTAGCCGGTGCCGTCGTAGTAGGCGAAGGGATCGAGCCAGGTCTGCACGCGGACGCGCACGTGGCCGAACATGAAGTAGGCGGCGGTCGCGCCGGCGATGAACAGCACGAGGCCGATGAGCAGCCACGAGACCTTCTCGGTCGCCGTGTAGATCATCGTGAGCACCGTGGCGAAGATGAGCAGGCTGGTGCCGAGGTCGCTGTTGAGTACGAGCACGACGAGCGAGAGCAGCCAGGCGAGCAGCACCGGGCCGAGGTCACGCGCGCGCGGGAGGTCGATCCCGAGGAAGCGCTTGCCCGCGGTGGCAAAGAGATCGCGCTTGGACACGAGGATCGCCGCCATCGAGATGATGAGCAGGATCTTGGAGAACTCGCCGGGCTGGATCGAGAAGCCGGGCAGGAGGATCCAGTTCTTCGCGCCGTTGACCTCGGAGAAGCGCGACGGCAGGATCGTCGGGATCATGAGCAGCAGGAGGCCGAAGAAGCCGAGCGTGTAGCCGAACTTGGACAGTGCCCGGTGGTCGCGCATGCCGATCATCGTGCCGATGAGCGCGACGATCCCGAGCAGGGTCCACATGAGCTGGCGGATCACGTCGAAGGAGGCTTCGGGATCCGCGGCCTCGGCCGCGAGGTCGAGGCGGTAGATGATCACCAGGCCGATGCCGTTGAGCAGCGCGGCGCATGGCAGCAGGTACGGATCGGAGTAGGGCGCGAACATGCGCACCGCTGCGTGGGCGAGCGCGAACAGGCCGAAGTACCCGGCGAGAAGCCAGATGAGGTCGACCGTGATCGACTTCTCCATCGACATCATGGTCACGGCGGCGGCCACGCCGACGATGACCACGGCGAAGAGCAGCAGGAAGATCTCCGTCCAGCGGCCGCCGGCGTTCGCCGCGGCGTTGCGGGCACGGATCGAGTCGAAGAGCTGTGCCATCTACGCCACCGCCCTGCAATTGACGCCCGGCGAGGGCGAATCGGCGCCGACCTGCGCACCGCCCTGATCTGCTGGCTGGTCCGCGGGGTGCCCGGGAGCGGGAGACGGCTCGGCGGGCGGCTCGGGCGCGTCGGAGGGAGCGGGATGGTCTGACGGCGGAGCTGCCGGCGCCGGGGCGGGCGGGTTCGCCGCCGCGTGGGCCTTTTCGAGTTCCGCACACGTGGGGAGGAGCTCGTCCATCGCCAGACGGTTGATCTGATCCGAGGCGTCGGAAAGCGAACCGGACGGCAGGCCGGCATCGACCTGCGCCCGCGCCCCGGCCTTGAGGTCGCCGACGGTGAAGACGTTGCAGGCCGTGGGCGCGGCATCGGCGTCGACGAGATCGAGGCGGCCTTCGCGGGAGAGGCAGCCGATCTGCGTGACAGAGGCGAGCTGTACTCCGAAGACCTCTCCGGAGATGCCCTGCTTAACCACTACGCGACTGTCGTCGGAGGCGACGAAATAGTTCGAGCGGATGAGCATGGTGGTGGCGCCCAGGCCGACGGCGACGACGACGAGGGCCAGGATCGAGAGCAGCGCCACCCGCAGCTTGCGGCTGCGGGCCTTAGCTTTTCCCGGCCCCTCACCCGCCGTCCCGACCGATTCGGATTTACTCCGCGGTTCGGGCGATCCGGAGCCGACGCCGCGCTGCGAGCGGGCGAAGGCGGCGGCGCGGGCCGCGGCCGAATCGGTGACCAGGATCGAGTCGGTGGACTCCGAGGAGGCGGCGCCGACCACTACGGGGCGGGTCGACGGGGCGTCGCGGTCCTCGACGACCTCGGCGACGACGACAGTGATGTTGTCCGGGCCGCCCGAGCGCAGCGCGAGGGAGATGAGCTTGTCGACCGCCTCCTTCGGGGTGCCCTCCGCGAGGGTGTCCTGGATGGTCGAGGTGCTCACGGGGTCGGAGAGCCCGTCCGAGCACAGCAGGTAGCGGTCGCCCTTGCGGACCTCGCGCACCGCGGTGGTCGGCTCGACTTCCTGGCCGGTGAGGGCCTTGAGGATCAACGAGCGCTGCGGGTGCGAATGTGCCTCGTCCGCGGTGATCCGGCCCTCGTCCACCATCGACTGGACGAAGGTGTCGTCTCGGGTGAGCTGGGACAGTTCGCCGTCACGAAGCAGATAGGCGCGCGAGTCGCCGACATGGAGCAGGCCGACCCGGCGGCCGTCGAAGAGCAGGGCGGTGAGCGTGCAGCCCATGCCCTCACGCGCCGAGTCCTCGGCGACGGACGCGGCAATCGCTTCGTTGCCCGCGTGCATAGCGGTGGCGAGCGCGCCGGTGAGGTCCGAGCCGGGCTCGTCCTCGTCGAGGGGGGAGAGCGCGCCGATCATCAACTGCGAGGCGACCTCGCCGGCAGCGTGGCCGCCCATGCCGTCGGCGAGGGCGAGGAGACGCGGGCCGGCGAAGGCCGAGTCCTCGTTGTTCTCGCGCACGAGGCCGAGGTCGGAGCGCGCGTGGAAGTCCAGTGCGAAACTCACGAGCGCAACTCGATCGTCGTAGTGCCGATCCGCACGGGCGTACCCGCCGGAACCCGCACGGGCGTGGTGACCTTGGTCCTGTCCAAAAATGTTCCGTTCGTCGAACCGAGGTCCTCGAGGAACCACTCGGAGCCGTGGGGCACGAGCCGCGCGTGCTGGTTTGAGGCGTAATCATCGTCGATCACGAGCGTCGAGTTCGGCGCCCTGCCGAGCAGCACGGGTTGATCCGCGAGCGTGATGCGGGTGCCCTGGAGCGCGCCCTCGGTGACCACGAGATGGCGGATGGCCTTGGAGCGGGCGAAGATTCCGCCGCCCTGACGCTGGATCGGCCCCGATGCGGCGGGGCCGCCGGAAACCGCCTGGAGATCTCGCCGCAGAGAACGGACCACGAGGTAGATGAACAGCCACAGCAGAATGAGGAGCAGGCCGCGCGAGAGCTGGAGAACGATGCCCTGCATAGTGGTCCCTCCTTTCTCTTGCGGTTCGGATACGGCTGGTTTCGGGGCCGCGGTGCGGTCCCGGTCGAACTGCCTAGCGACGAAGCGTATCGCGAATGGCGGGCAGGGCGGTAGCGCCGGACGACAATTCGCGAAGCCCGACCCCCTAGATTCTAGGGAAAAACGGCGACATTCCGCGCGGAACCGAAATCCGTCGAGCGGTCACTACTTAACCGAAACGAACGAGGATCTCGGAATGTCCCATCCGGATCACGTCGCCGTCGGCGAGCTGCCAATCCTGGACAGGCCCGCCGTTGACGGTCGTACCGTTCGTCGAGCCGAGATCCGAGAGAACCGCCTGGCGGCCGTCGTAGCTGATGTCCACGTGCTGGCGGGAGACTCCGGTATCGGGGAGGCGGAAATCAGCGTCCTGGCCGCGGCCGAGGAGGTTGGAGCCCCTGCTCAGGCGATAGGTGCGGCCCGAGCCGTCTTCGAGCACGAGGGTGACACCGGCCGTGGCTGCTGCAGACGGGCCGGGTGGGTTGTTGCTCGGCGCGGGCTCGTCGTAGGCGCCGCCGTCCGGGACGATGGCGGGCTGCGGCGCCGCAGGGCCCGACGTCTGCCGGTTCCAGCCGGGAGAGGCGGCCTCGACCGGCTCGCCGCTGGACCAATCCTCGTATGACGACGGACCGCGGCCGCCGCCGGGAGGGGCGACGTCGCCGTCAGCCCGGAATTGGCCGGTATGTAGGTTGGTGCGCTCGACCAGTCGTACGGCGACGGGGCCCTCGGTCTCCCAGCCCTGCTCGGCGATGAAGTCCGCGAGGTGCCGCGAGAACGTCTTGACGGCGAGCTGCTCCTCGGCCGCGAACTGCTCGTAGTCCGACTTGCCGAGGGTGATCGTGTACTCGTTGGGCACGAGCTTGCGCCCGCCGGAGCTGCGCACCGAGGAGAGCGCCTGCTGTTGGAGCGCGGATTCGATCTCGGAGGCGACGACGTTGCCTCCGAAGACCCGGGCAAACGTGTCGCCCACGGCGCTCTGCAGGGTGCGCTCGAATCTCGAGACAATCCCCATGTCCCCTCCTTTTCCCAGACCCCGGCTGCGTGGTCGCCTCCGAGATGTTGGTCGGGCTGGTCGTCGTTCGCTGTGGTCCAAGCTCCCTGAGCTAACTATATTAAGGCGGGAGGCGGAAATCGACGCGGCCGGACCTGCGGTTGAGCGCCCGCGGAGGCGCTGCGTTGGGGTACTCGTAGCAGGTGGGCGCGATTTCGCGAGGGGCTCCGGTAGCCGGTGCGGACTGCGTTGATTTCGGTGGCGGCGCGCGTACGTGATAAAGTTTGCGAGCTACTTGCGCGAGTGGCGGAATGGCAGACGCGCTGGCTTCAGGTGCCAGTGTCCTTCGGGACGTGGGGGTTCAAGTCCCCCCTCGCGCACAATGAGCAGTTCAAGTCGAGAGCTGTGGGGAGTTCAAATCGGGTTTGCCCAGTTTGGGCTCCCTTTTTCGTTGTCTGGGCGGCTCGAGTGCATGGTGCGGGAAAGTGAGAGCAAAGTCCCGAAAAGACCGATCAGTTGGTTCTTCCGGGCCCAAAGTCGCCGCGAATCGTCGACGGGGTCGGGTGGGGCTTTCCGACTCTTGGTTTGTTAAGTCGTGAACGCAACCGACTTCGTCGGCCGCGTCGAGTCGCCAACGTCGCGAATATCGCGCTGGACGGTCCCAGATCTGCGAGAGAGCGCGTTCTGGAATGTGACATGGCAGGGGCCCGTGGTCCGGCCTTGGCTGCTTGTGGTTGCGGGAAGTCACCAAACTTAATCGCCGGGCACAGTGCGTGTTGTTCCATCGGGAAATTGCTCGACTATTTCGCCGTTCGAATTCAGCGCCACGGAGGATAGTCCGAGTGCGGCCCGCTGCTCGGCGTAGTTGGTCGCAGCCAATCTGCTGGAGATTCCCGCATCGACGACGGTGTCGAAGATGAGCGTCTCTGTCGCGCAAAGATCCTCCCTGCCGAGCTCACCGGCGAGAGGGCGCTGGGCTTGTCGCGCCCTGGCCGGGACGCCTTCTGTAATCGCTCGGCCGATGCGCGCCCCATGCTCGAGCTGCGCAGTGGTAAAGCGCTTGTTGCGGTACGCAGCATTGTCTGCGGCATCAACAAGCTTGGCGAAGAACTAGTCGTGGCCTTCCGGTGCGTTGACCATGTGCTTTCCCGTCTCGGCGATTGCGCGCCAAGTTCTTCCTTTGCACCCAGCCAATCGGTACGTCGTCCGGCTGCGACGTGAACGGACTACGGGCGACCATGGTAACGGCGAACCACCAAGTGTCTCGAACGTATCGAGGACAAGGTTAGGGATCTAGCGACGCATTACCGGCGTCCAAGCGAATAGGAAAAACAGCGTTGCTGCAGTTCAGCGAGGTCGAGTAAAGACCTCGCTTGGCTCTTGGATGTTCTTGCTTGCGCGAATAACAACAGTGTGATTTGATTAGCCCAATCGGAGAAACCATCACACGCTGGTGAAGTAAATAGTGAAGTGAATAACTGAATAGACTGCGTGGAAGGTCCACGTGGTTGTTCTCGCCCGCAAATAGGGTGTGGACAGTGATCGCACCACCACGTGCAGGAAGGTTGTTTCTCTGATGCCAGATAACCGCGTACCCATGAGCAGGTATGGCGCTCCCAGACGAGTGTCGATGCCACGCTCCCCATGGGACGCGGTTGATGTTCATTTGAGGCTGCCCGCGTGGCTCGCTGGCCCGTTGTATGCCACGGCCCGGAAGCGTCGAGCGACGGTAAGCAGTGTCGTCGTGTTAGCGATGGCAACGTATCTGGGTGTGGACGAGCCCGCCGAGGACGGTGGTGCTACGCCGTAGATGCCCAGCCCGGCGGGACGAGAAACCCGAACCAGTACCCGCGACCGCGTATCGGTCGTGACGTGGGGCCAATCGTCGTTAGAAATGACGAAAACCCGGGCGGCAACCCGGGTTTAGGTCCTGAACAGCAGCCACAAACTGCTGAATCACTCAGTTATCGAAACTCAAAGGAGTCTCTCTATGTGTAGTTTGTCGTACCCTTTTCACCTTGTCAACGCAGAGGCACGGGGCGAGCTCTGATGGGCAGGTTTCGCGCGCCGGCAGCCACCATCGACCCTGACGACAACGAAGGCCCGGACGAGGCGGTCGAATCGGCCGGGTTTGGGCTGGTGCGGTCCTCGCCGGCCCCGGTTGGCCGCAATGATTGGGGTTTCCCGGTTCGCGGCGGCGCCGACGGAGCAGGAACCGACGCTGATGACGCGCTCGCTGCTCGCCGCCAACGCCTCGAAGTAGCCAATATGGTCATCCCGGCCTCTCCGTGGAGCGCCGAAGCCAAGCACGCCGCGATCGAACTGCAGCTTCGCACTCGCGAACCGAGGTCGACGAAAAACGATATCGGGGCGTGCGCGGCACTGGCCAGGTATTTCGTCGACGAGGCACTCGGCGCCGGCACATTCTCGGTCGAACGGGCCTTGCGGCGCAGCGCGATCGACCGATACATCGCCGTCCAGCGTGAACGCGGTATAGGCGAAGGCACTTTGCGGTCACGGCGCACCCAGCTGCGGGCAGCGGCCCGGATCGTGCACCCCGGTGAACATGTCGCCGGCGAAGAACACCGGTTGGGCCGGAGTCGAGCAAAAATTCCTGCGACCCACGCCGAGGTCGCGTCCTGGTACCGGCTGGCGCAGACGATCTCGGCGCCGAAGGCCGCGGTCATGACGATGATGCTCGACCTCGGCACCGGGGTCGGGGCGCGGGCGTCGGAAATGAATCGTCTCACCGGTGAGGACGTGCGCGTGCACCGGCTCCCCGAGGGCGACGAGCTTGTCGCGGTGACGTTGACGAATTCTCAGGGGCGTCGCCGCGAGGTTCCGTTTTTTGATTCTCGGCAAGGCGGCCGTGTTCTGGCGCGTGCCGAACAGGTCGGGACTGGACCGCTGTTCGCCGGCGATCGCAACGTGCTCAATCGTGTGCGTGAGCACCTCGTGCGCAAAGGGCATCGCACGGAGTTTCACAGCGCGCGACTGCGCTACCGCTGGATCGTCGATCTGGCGGCGATGCCGCTCCCGCCGGCAGCGTTCATTCAACTCGCCGACGCTTATGAATCCCCTGATGTCGGTGATCTGCGCCCGTTTTTGCCGACCTACCGCGTCGATCAGCACGTACGACTTCTCGATTCCCACAGAAAGGACGCCTGACATGGCCCCGATTTGTACTATTCCCCGGCCGTCATGGTCTGACGCGCTGGTCGAAGAAACTCGCCAGATCATTAAGAGCTCGAACGTTGTGGCGATGATCGCCGGTTGGATGCACGAGGATGGCATCCGCACCGGGGGCCGATCGTCGAAGTCGGCGTTCACCCTCGACGCCGTCCTGACGATGATGGCGATGCTCGTATCGTGTGGCTGCCCGGTGACATACGCGTCGATCCTGCGCGGACTCTACGCACTCACCGACGACCAGCTGCGCCGCGTGGGCATGACATTGACCACCCACGAACGGGCCGCCGCGGCAGATCAGACGAGTTTCAAACGCGAGTTCCATCGTTTCTGGGCGTGGTGTCAGCTGCGGCTACAGGTCATCGACCCGTCGCCGCACTTGGAGGCGCGGCGCGTGACCAACCACGCCCGCGCCAGCCGCATCGCCCGCACCACCCCGGCGGAAGCCTCCCGAGCCGCGACGAACACCGAGCGCCTCCACACGGTGTGTAACGCGCTGTTGGGGGCCTCGATCCAGCCGGGCGCGCTTGACGATTTCGCCGGAAACCTCGTCGCCGACGGGTCGATCTTCCAGGCCAGTCAGCTCGTCGCAGGCATGGGCTCCAAACCCGGCAAGAAACGTGCCGCGGCCCCCGGCTCCGGTTTCTACCTGCGGCAACGCTCTCACGAGCTCCACACCGACGACATGAGCGCAAACCGCGCCCAAATCGGGAAAATCGGTTACGGATACGAGACCACCGTGATCACCTCGATAGGGTCACTGACCCAGCCCGGGCTCGTTCCGCGGCTCGCGTTGGCGATGGACCTACATACCCCGTCCGCAGGGTCGACGACGTCGGTGCTGCGCTGCATCGATACCGCGAAGGTGAACGGACTTATCCCGCCGCGCCGACCACGAGCCGCACCACGCACTCTCACGGTGGATATGGGGTATCTCGGCGATGCCGCCTTTGCGCGCGGCATCCTCGAGCGCGACTACCATCTGCTCCACGCCTATCCCAATCGCCGCACCTCGCGCGGCACCGTCCGCGGGGCGTACACGTTCGCCTCAACAGACCCAGGCCGCCGCAGCGTCGACGCCCCCAGCCCAGGGCCGATCATGGACCAGGGCGAATTCTATTGCCCTGCCGCGGCGCATCTGCTCGGCGAGCACGTGACCAAGCGGCGCCGCGATCTCGTTGCTACGAGCGGAGGCATCGCCCAGCACGACCGGCGACTGGCCGAGCGGCTGCCGTTCGTCATGGGCCGCACCACCGGCCTGCACCAGGGAAACAAACCAGATAGCAGCGGTCAGCGGCCGTGGAAAATCGGGCTGCAATGCCCCGCCGTCCAGGGCCGGGTCCGCTGTCCCCACATGGCCAGCGTCGCCGCCCGCGACGCCACCATTCCCGAGGCCAAGCCGACCTGGGAGCGTGAGCAGTACCGCTGCTGCAGCGGGCAAGTCGTGGTCACACTGACTGAACAGCAGATCAAGACCGTGCAGGCCGCGTCCACTCCCGGGTCCTGGGAACACACACTCGCGCTCGAAAACCGGCGCGCGGTAACCGAATCAAAGTTCGCGCACGTCAAGAACCGCAGCGTCAGCGGGGTGACGGCTGTCAATCATGGACCGAGACGCGAACCGCTCATGGCGATCACTATCGCGCTCGCACTCGTCGCGAGCAACGTGTCGATGCAGAAGGGTTTTGTCCCCGATGCCACGAACGTGCTGCGAAAGGGCATGACCTTTCTCGACTGCGACCTCGGGCACCCCGTGACCAGACGCCCGCCGCTGACCTGAACAAGCATCGAACCATCGAAGGCGCCCGCGGCGAGCAGAGCATTCCTGCCGCGGGCGCCTTCGCACTCATCACCCAGTCGACGGTTTAAGACCAGCCGATGCCTACGGGACCGACTCCCCCACGTGAAGCAGGACATTGCCAATGGGATTCATCGACATTTGTCGAGAATCCAGAGATCAGGACTTCTCCGTACAGGGAAAACCGCCAGGGCGGAGGTGTCGAGTTGGAGCGTACATCTCCGGACGCTTCGGCTGACCATGAAACCATGAAATTGGCGGACAAATTAAAGGGTAACGACGACCCGCCCCCACAACGATGGGCGGCGGCGCAGACCGCGGCGACTCGGTGGAATCAAACCGCGGGAGCTCAGCTGCTGGTGGTTGATCCGTCTCCCGCAGATCGGGACTTCATCAAGGCGCTTCAGGCTCACGGGACCGCCGTCACCTGGGTGGGCTCCACGCTTCATGGACTGGTCGAACTGGGGCGGCGCGAACCCGTGGCGGTCATCGTCGGCGCGGAGGGTCTCGGAGCGTCTGCTGTGGACTTCGTGGAGGCGGTCCGAGAATACAGCGCAACATTCACGCTCGCCGGCTTGAAAATGGCGGACGACCCGTCGGCAGAGTCCCTCCGATCGGCAGGGGCAGGCGCAATCATTACCCGTCCCTATTCTGCTGTCGATATTTGGGAGATACTCGAGCGCAACGTTCAGGAACTAGGCGAACGCCTCCACCTCACCTTCGGCCCCGTTGAGCTGGACTCTTCTGCGTACACGGTCACGATCGACGGCGTCCGCATCGGAGATTTGCCTCTGAAACAGTTCGAGTTACTTAGGGCCCTGATGCTCAGCGCCCCAGGGATCCTCTCTGATCAGGAACTACGATCAAGGCTGTGGGGAGACGCAGACCCACAGCCCAACACCGTCCATGTCCATGTTGGCCGGCTTCGAGAACGACTCGCTCGAGCCGTAGAGATCCGCCGCATTCGTGGCCAGGGCTATGCGCTCGCTCGTGTCTAAGTGTTCTCGGGACCATGCGCTACATCCGGGTCCCCGGCTAGGTGGTCGAGTAGAACTACTCGGCGCGTTGTCGATCGCTACTCATCTTCGCCATGGGGGCCCCTAACGGTGGTTGCGTCTATTTCACGGATTTATTGACTGATTCGGCGATCTCCCGGGCTGCCTGTTTGGCATAGGGTCCCACGCCGGTGATCGTTGCCGCGCCAGGGCCGGTCCAGTCGCCGTAGCCGACCACATGGAGGCCCGGATGCTTCGGCCGACCGTGGTCGAGCAGTCGGCGTATCGGCCCGATCGCGGGGCGAAAACCCGTGCACCAGATCAGGTGCTCGGTACCGACCTCATCCAGTGAGGTGAACATCGGCGTGGCCTGCAACCGGCCGGTGTCGCGGGCGCGGCGCACCTCTGGCAGTACGACGATGTCTCCCAGAGCCGAGTCTGTCCCAGGATCGGGCTCCCCGCGCTGCAGGGCAAGGGCACGTAGCCGGTTACGGCGAAAAAGCACTCGTCCATCGACCTCATCGGGCATCCAGCGTGGTGGCTGACGGGTGTACCAGGTCACCTCGGCGACGCTCGTGAGTTCTGCGGCGATCTGGGCGCCGGAATTCGCGCCGCCCACGACCGCGACCGTGGTACCTCGAAAGGGCGTAGCACCGGGGTAATTGGCGGAATGCCACTGCGTGCCGGCGAAGATTCCCGGGTAGGAGGGAACAAAAGGAGCGGACCACGTCCCGGTGGCCGCGACCACGTTCTCAGTTGTCCACGACTTCGTTCCCGCCCGAACGTGATAGATGCCGCCCTCGTACGTCACCTCATCGACCGCGACGCGGCGCTGGACCGGAATCCGGTAGCGCTGTTCGTAGGCAGCAAGATAGTCCACGACATGTGCGGCCGGTGGAAACCCGTCGTAAGGGGGCATCGGCCAGCCCGGCAGGTTGGAGAACTCGGCGGTGGAGAACAGTCGCAGGGACGGCCACACGTGCAACCATGCCCCGCCGGGGTTGGGTTGATCATCGAGAACGAGGATGCCCACCCCTGCCCTCAGCAGATAGTAAGCGGTGGCCAGGCCTGCTTGCCCACCGCCGATGATGATTGCCTCGCGGTGATCTGCCGTGCGGTCTGCGTCAGAAATAGTAATCAGCTCCTGTTCACGTTCGGGCACTTAGCGCTGCGGCCATGGTGAGCAGGACAGCCATGATGATCGCCATTGCGGGGTACCCCCCGACGAGACTGGCCAACAAGGGTCCGGACACGGGCGCGAGTGCGGTGACGGCGGTCATCGGCGCGTTGAATAGGGCGTTGATGGCGCCGAAGTTTTGGGTGCCCCACCGGTCGGAGACGGCGGTGGCCTGAAGAAGGGTGTGGCAACCGCGGGCCGCGCCCGTGCCGACGGCCAGCGCGACCAGTATCCAGGTCGGGCCGGGAACGGTTGCCAGACCCCACAGGCCGAGTGCGCCGGCGCCGAGGATGACCAGGGTGCGGTGTTGGGGTGTGGTTCTACCCGTCAGTGCTGGGTAGCCGAGGCGGCCGATGACTTGTCCTGCGCCCACCAGTCCGAAGGCCAGTGCTGCGGTCGAGTAGTCGATTCCTCGTTCCAGCAGCAGTGGGATGAGGTTGATCGTGACGGCGAATAGCGTGAACGTGGCTACCGTCATCACTACTTGCAGGGTGATGAATTGGCGGGTTCTGGTGACTTGGCGGATCTCGGTTCGGGACTGCTGCGCGGTCGGCTCGCTGCCGGTGTCTGACCAGGTGGAGTTGAGAAAGAAAGCATGCAGGGGCACAGATACGGCGGCGAGGATGCCGGCCATGATGAGGTAGCTGGTGCGCCAGCCGAACTGCTCGATTAGGTAAGCGGTAAGTGGGGCGAACAGGGTGGAGGAGAGCCCGGCGACGAGTGTGAGCGTCATTAGGGGGCCGACCCGTCGCGGGCCGTACCAGCGGGTGATGACAGCGAAGGCGGGCGGGTAAAAGACAGCCGATTGGGCGAACCCTGCCGCCAGCCAGGCCAGATAAAATAGGGGCAGGGTGGGCGACCACGCCACCAGCGTCAGGGCAGCCACCCCGATGACCGCTCCGAGGGTCATCACCGTACGCGGGCCGCGGGCATCGAGGATCGAGCCAACTTTCAGTCCCGCGATCGCCGAGACGACCAGCCCGGCCGACAGTGCCCCAGTGATGGCGGTGTCGCTCCAGCCGGTCTCCTGGGAGATCGGTGCGACTGCGGCGGGCAGGGAGTAGAACAGCAGGCCCCAACTGGTGGTCTGCGCGATACACAGCGCCGCGAGCCCGCCGCGGGGCCGGTCAGGCATATGCGGTTTCGCAGCTCGTGGAAGCACTGGATCGAACGTAGTGTGTGGCCACTGGGTCGCGGTGGGTTACTTCTGAACCGTTGCCCACCAGGCGCGGACTCGCTCGTCGATGTCGTCGACGATCTGGTTAGCGACCTCGGGGCCCTGACCTGCGGGGTCTGCGAGGTCCCAGTCCAGATAGTTCTTGCCCGGATAGACGGGGCACGCATCCCCGCAGCCCATGGTGATGACGTAGTCGGCAGCCCTGACCACGTCGTCAGTCAGCGGCTTCGGGAACGCCCCGGTCATGTCGATTCCGCGAGACTCCAGCGTCTCCACCACGTGGGGGTCGACCTCGCCAGCCGGCAGGGAGCCGGCTGACCAGACCTCAACGCCGCTACCGGCGTAGTGCTGGAGCAGGGCCGCGGCGATTTGGGATCGGCCAGCAGTGTGAACACACACGAACAGCACTTGTGGGACGGTCGACTGGATCTTGCCCTGTGACAACGCCAGTGCACGGAGCCTGTCTGAGGCGAAGTTTCGGGCCAGCGCCGCGAGGTACCGCTTGATCGTCGCCGTGCGAGCCAGCGCGGTGTAGGACTCGAAGACGTACCGCTCTATGGTCTCGGCCGAGAACATGCCCTCGTACGTTCGAGCGAGGTCAGCGGCCGTGCGCTGCAGGACGTGGACGTCCAATTCGGGTGCGTCGATAGTCATGACGGGGACCTTTCAGCAGCAGGAAGAGGTGGAGGGGGAGACCCCGAGCGAGATCAGCTGCGAGGATGCCGGTGCATCGCACGAGCCACCGAGGTCGGTGGAGCAGACCCCGGTCTCGGGCAGGTCCAGTTGCACATCATCTGCAGCCACGCGGTCGCCGGCCAGGGCGGCGGCGATGGAACGGACCTGCTCGTAACCGGTGGCCATGAGGAACGTTGGTGCCCGGCCGTAGCTCTTCATCCCCACGATGTAGAAGCCGGACTCAGGATGCGCCAGCAGGCTCTCGCCATGCGGCTCGACGCTTCCGCAGGAGTGGAACTCCGGATCGATCAGCGGCCCGAGCTGATACGGAGCGTCCACGGCCGGGTCGAGAGCGAGCCGAAGCTCGGACAGGATGGACAGGTCGGGGCGGAATCCGGTGGCCGGGACGAGTAGGTCCACCTCGAGTCGAGTGGGACCCTGTGGGGTGCTGGCGTGCACGGTCAGATTGTCGGTCTTCGGGGTGAATTCGGTGATGGTGAAGGAGGTGTGGACCTCGATCACTCCGGACTCGACGGCTTCGCGCAGGCGGGTGCCGAGCGCTCCGCGGGCCGCCAGTTCATCGCGGTCCTCGCCTCCGTAGACGCTCGACACGTCCGGGGTGCGCACCGCCCAGCTGATCCGCGTTGCAGGGTCCTGCTTCGCGAGGTCAACCAGGTCGAGCAGGGTGTTGGCGGCCGAGTGTCCGGCCCCTACGACCAGGACGTGACGTCCGGCGAACCGGTCGCGCTCTGACCCGGTCACGGCCGGAAGCGGCGCGGTGATCAGGCCCTTGTCGATCGCCGCGTTCTCACCGGGTGCGGGTAGACCGGAGCGGCCGAGCGGATTGGGCTGGCCCCAGGTTCCGGAGGCGTCGATGACGCTGCGGGCCCGCACATCGGTCACGGCGCCATCAGCGGCCTGGACTCGGACCAGGAACGGGGTCTGCTCGCGGCCCGCCGAGCGGGTCTTGTCGATTCCTTCTCTGGACACCGCCACCACGCGGGCACCGGTACGGATGACATCGTCACCCAGGACCTCGGCGAGCGGAGCCAGGTAGCGCTCGACCAGTTCGTGGCCGGTGGGCAGCGCCTCGGGATCGGGCTCGGTCCAACCGGTGGGTTCGAGCAGCCGGCGGGCGGCGGCGTCGATGTCGTACTGCCAGGGCGAGAACAGGCGGGTGTGCCCCCACTGCTCGATAGCGGCGCCGATGGTGGCGCCGGCCTCGAGCACTAACGGGGTCAGACCCCGTTCTCGCAGGTGCGCGGCCGTGGCCAGCCCCACGGGGCCGGCGCCGATGACTACTACCGGAAGCTCCTTGAAGTTCGTGCTCATTGGGTGTTCTCCTTCGGTGAGAGTTCGGCGATCAGGTGGGTGATGCGCCGTTTGATGTCGTCGCGGATCGGGCGGACGGCATCTGGACCCTGCCCGGCTGGGTCGGCCAGTTCCCAGTCCTCGTACCGCTTTCCCGGGAAGACCGGGCAGGTGTCTCCGCAGCCCATCGTGATGACCACGTCGGCGGCCTTGACCGCGTCGGAGGTCAGCACCTTCGGTGTGGCGGTGGTGATGTCGATGCCTTCTTCTGCCATCACCTCCACCGCGACGGGATTGAGCTGCTCGGCTGGCTGCGAACCGGCGGAGAGGACCTCGATCCGGTCCCCCGCCAGATGCGAGAGGTAGCCGGCGGCCATCTGGGAACGCCCGGCATTGTGGACGCAGACGAACAACACGCATGGCTTGCCATTGGTGATCTCTGCGAGCAGATCGCGTACTCGGCGATCGATGTCGTCGCGGACCAACCGCATCCGCTCCATCCCCTCGATTCCGCGGGCGGAGGGCTCATCGGTATCCCACACCTCGATCGTGCCCGCCATCCCGTCGACCGGTTCGACCTGGGCTTCCTCCCCCAGAACGATCACGCGATCCACCCGCCGAAGCAGCTCGGAGTCGATGGCCGTGGGTGTCTGGTCGGACATGTCGGCGCCGAGCTCGGCGACCGCTTCCGCGGCTAGGGCGTTGACCGCGGAACCGGGCCGGGTGCCCGCGGAGTGGACCTCGATCGCCTCCCTGGCGTGCAGGCGCATGAGCGCGGCCGCCATCTGGGACTTGCCGCCGTTCTTGACGCATACGAACAAGACGCTGGGAGTGCTGGTCATGACCGGGCTCCTTCGGTGTTGCGGGCCGGGTTCGTGCGAGGTGGCGGGAGGGTTGGGTCTCCCGGGAACAGTTTCGGACCGGCCCAGAGCGCGACGTAGACGAGCCCGATCAGGACGGGGACCTCAATCAGCGGGCCGACCACACCCGCCAGTGCCTGGCCAGAGGCGATACCGAAGGTGCCGATCGACACCGCGATCGCGAGTTCGAAGTTGTTGCCCGAAGCGGTGAAGGCGACGCTGGTCGACTTGGCGTAGTTCAGCCCCACCGCCTTGGAGACGAACCAGCTGAAGAAGAACATCAGGACGAAGTACAGCAGTAGCGGCACGGCCATCCGGGCCACGTCCAACGGCTGCGAGGTGATCGCCTCCCCCTGCATCGCGAACAGCAACACGATGGTGAACAGCAACCCGTACAGCGCCCACGGGCCGATCCGGGGAAGGAAGGTCTCCTCGTACCACTGGCGTCCCTTCGCCCTCTCCCCCAACACACGGGTGAGGAAACCGGCCAACAGCGGTATTCCGAGGAAGACCAGCACGGAGATCACGATGGACCATACGGAGAACTGCGCCGAGGTGGTCTCCAACCCCAGCCAGGAGGGCAGCAGCTGGAGATAGAACCAGCCCAGGGCGCCGAACGCCACGACCTGGAACACCGAGTTAATCGCCACCAGCACCGCGGCAGCCTCCCGGTCCCCGCAGGCCAGGTCGTTCCAGATGAACACCATCGCGATGCACCGGGCGAGTCCCACGATGATCAACCCGGTACGGAACTCCGACAGATCCGGCAGGAAGATCCACGCCAACGCGAACATGAATGCCGGCCCGAGGATCCAGTTCAGGATCAACGACAACGTGAGGAGTTTGCGGTCGCCGGTCACCCTGCGGGTCTCGTCGTAGCGCACCTTCGCCAGGACCGGATACATCATCACCAGCAGGCCGATCGCGATCGGCACCGAGATGCCGCCGATCTTCACCGAGTCCAATGCGGCATCCAGGCCTGGGACGAAGCGCCCGAGCAGCAGGCCGGCGGCCATGGCCACAAGGATCCATGCGGCCAAGTAGCGGTCGAGAAACGACATCTTCTTGGCGACCGGCGCAACAGCCCGGGCTGTGGTGGTGCTCATTGGCACGAAACTCCCTCACATCGATGAACGTCTATGCTGGAGGCTATGCCCACATATCGGCATGTGTCAATGTATTGTTCAAAGTGAGGTGATCGAGGAAATGACTTCAGCAAACGACGTACTTCTGACTCGGACGCAGAACGAGTGCTGCCCCCTGTCATCAGCTCCGATCACCGCCGAGACCGCAGATCAGGTGGCGCGCACGCTCAAAGCACTGGCGGACCCGACACGCCTGCGACTGCTGTCCCACATCGCCGCGCAAGGCTGCGAGTCGGTGTGCGCGTGCGACTTACTCGACGTGGTCGACATCAGCCAGCCCACGATCAGCCACCACCTCAAGAAACTCGTCGACGCAGGACTCTTGACCCGAGACCAGCGCGGCAAGTGGGCGCACTACTCAGTCGTGCACGAGACGTTCGTCGACCTACGCCGCTTCCTAGACTTGGCCTGAGGCCACCCGGAGCGGTAGCCGTTTCACCAGTAGGCAATCCGGCCGGAGTCGCTACGCGGACCACGCAGCTGCAGCCCGCGAAAGTGAGTCGCTGCCAGAATGCAGGTGGCTGGATGCCTACCCATCTATGGCACGTACACCACGGTCGGTAACCAGAGGTTATGTTAAGTGCAGAGCTGGGTATTGCATCAGATAGATCACCTAGCCCCGGTGTTTCATGGGGATCTGCGGATCGCTGGGCGAAAATAGACCGAAGTGCTTCCTGAACAGGGGAAACT